>JAUXGF010000050.1 GCA_030622395.1 Calditrichaceae bacterium | reverse complement strand
CTTTTGGTTTTTCTTTTTCATATATTTTCAACAAGCCGTCAACATCGTAATGGTAACTTTCGTCTCCGGCGTAAAGCGGAAATTCAGATGATTTACCTCCGACTTCCGCGGCAATGGATTTATAATACCACCAGGAATATTTGGGCACAAGCAGAGTATCTCCATTTTTTAAGTAACAATGAACAACCTGTTTAAGCAAATCCTCTCCGCCGTAACCGAGAATAATCTGCTTTTCACTTAATTTATAATCTTTTGAAAGTCTGTAAGAAAGGTCGCCTTTTATCTGTTTTTCGAAAGCTCTGGAATACCAACTGAATCTTTTAAAATTAATATCTTTGATAACCTCAAAACACTTTGGAGCTGGTCCGTAGTTATTTTCATTCCTGTCTAAATAAATAACATCCGGTGATAATTCTTCATTGTTTCCCATATTAAATCTCTTTTTATTGATTAATGTTTATTATTTATATTAAAACGAAAAGAACTCACATCCTAAATCCCGATTTTTCAGGATGACATTACCTAAATTAAATCCATAAACGAGGAATATAAAAAATAAACCCCGATACTTATTAGCAGTATCCCAAGTCCGTTGATCATTTTATTTATAATAGCGCCTTTAAAAAGATTCCGGCGGGCAACAATAAACTTTCCAAGAAAATAAAACCAGACAGTTGAACCTGCCGCTACCATTAAAGCAAAAACTAAACTTAAAAACAGGGTATATTTGTGGGAATTCCCCATTGGTTCTAAAACTTTATTTTTCTGTTGAATATCTATTTCATCAACAATGCTATCCAAAACGTCTTTCCTATTGTGGATTTGTTCAGCAATTTCTTTATTCTCAATTTTTTGAATATTATTATTTATTTGCTCGCTTAATCCGCCTGTATTATAACCCAATGAAGCTAATAAAGAAATAATCAGGAAAGATGAAATAAGCCAGCCTACAAATAATGCAGGATTTAAAAAATTAACGAACAATCCCGATCTGAATCCCCCTTTATTACGTAATTTATCGCTTAAGATTTCTTTATCGTCGATATGATTAAAATTAATCTTAGTGCGGAAGGTTCTGACTCCTAATATTATCAAAATCAGTGAACCTATTAACAAAATATAAGGAATATACGGTTCATAGAATTTATACAAATTTGAAAATGCATAAACAGCAATAAAAGTATAAACCAAATCCGCAATTGAAGCGCCGTAAGCAACCCGGTGACAAAACCGGAGTTTTCCTTTTAAGCCGTTTGAAATGATTAATATTGTAACAGGCCCGGCTGCAGGTACCGAAAAAAATACACCGGTAATCAGACCGGCAATAGAAATAATACACAGACTTTCTAACATATTTTTACATTAAGATTTTAAAATTACAGGTTTATGGTTTTTTAAAAAATAAAATATAATATACACAAATTAGGTTTTATTGTGAAATAAAAAATTGTAACAATTCAGCCGGTGGGAAGAATTGGAGCAATGGAGTGATGGAGTACTGGAGTGATGGGAAAATCGAAGAATGGAAAAATTGGAGTGATGGATTGATGTTTAAATGGTTACATTTCTATCCCTATTGTAAACAATCTATTTTTCAAAGACCTCAAAGGCTTCCCAAGCCTTTGAGGTCTCTTTTTCTTCCCCATTATTCCATCAATCCAGCACTCCATCCCGAACATCAGGGTGTTGCAGAATGGGGCTAAAGCCCAAAAAATCGTAAGAACGCATAATCCCCGAGCTGAAGCTCGGGGCTATTCATTCCAACATAATCTATTGAATTTACTATGAATAGCCCCGACTTTTAAGTCGGGGACAAATGAAACTAAAAAACATGTTATTAAGCCTTTTTAATGGTTCTGCAACACCCTGACATTCGGGATTCTTCTCTCACCAATGCATTAAAATGCCCAGCAATCCAACCGTAAAACCAATAATTACATTTATGATTTTAAGAAATACAAATCCCTTCCTCGATACGGCTAATAACGGAAGCGCTCCGTGTCCATCCTGTACAATCGAACTGGCTAAAAGAATGCTAAAGGGAATCGAACCCTGAAAAAATAAAGTAACAAAAACTAAGTGCGGCCCTGATTCAGGGATT
Source organism: Calditrichaceae bacterium (assembly GCA_030622395.1). Classification (GTDB taxonomy): domain Bacteria; phylum Calditrichota; class Calditrichia; order Calditrichales; family Calditrichaceae; genus JAUXGF01. Next base: position 8,278 of record JAUXGF010000050.1, on the reverse strand, counting down.
ATTCCAACTAATACGGCAATAATTAATATGGTTAAATAATTCGCTTTTATCCACAATTCCAGATCTAAATATACAGATAGGAAATGAATTAATATCAGCGCTCCAAAAGTCCACAAAAATATTTTCGGAAGATGTATTTTTACAACGTGCTCCCATAAATGCTCTTCCAAAAAGTGTTCGGGCACAGTTAGAACTACAAACAAAGCAAAACCGGCGCTGACTAAAAGCGTTATCCTAATCCAATTCCATTCCTGCGGTCCAAATGCCCCGTATAATAAACCGATTAAAAATATAATCAGCATACTTATGAGCAAAGTCCGCTGGAAAGTTATTTCTTTTATTTGTTTTAAAAGCTGACCTTTGGGAAAACAATTGCAGGACTCTTGTGCATGAACTTCTAAACCATGATCAAAATATTCCAATAAATGTTTTCTATTATTAAAAAATAAATCCGTAACATAACCTGATACTAAACCGATTACAAAGATAATAACAGTCAGCCATACCGCTTTAAGCGGAAACAGCGACAGCATCACGTAAGCTTCGTCGCCGCTTGTAGCGATCATTGCCGCAACTAAGGCGCCAAAACTAACAACATTATGCGAATAAAGAGCGACAACTGAAAAAGCCCCGAGACAACCGGGCGTTGCGCCTAAAAACGCTGCCAGCGCATACTGCCCCCAGCGACTGTTTTTTAATCTTTCATTCCAATTACCCTGGGTTTGGACGTTTATATATTCAACTAATAACATCATAATGAAAACAAAACCTGTTATCATTAATGAATGTTTTAAAATCTGAATAATCATATACAAATCTCCTAACCAAAAATATTTTAAATTTATATAAAAATTCTAACTCTACAAAACCTTTCAAACGCGATATTCTATTAATTATGGCAAGTGTTATTGCATTTAGGAAAATATCGCTGGATTTTTTAAACACTTATTATTTATCAATTATTAGTACTGTTCAGTAAATCTATTTTGTCCACCAGGGAAATAATATATTGATAAAACTATATTTTGTTACCAAATCAGGACAATATATATTTTTATTAATGATTGCTTTCGCCGCCAAAATTCCACTTTTAATTGCCGATCCAATTCCTTCTCCCATATCAATGGTTGCCAAGCCGGCGGAGTCGCCAATAATAAATAAATTATCCAGTTGACTAACTTTCATCTTTTGATGTAGATAGTAATTGCAACCGCGTGGTTGGAATGAGTAATTTACAACTAAACCGTACTTATTCAATTTCCGGACAAACAAATTCCAATGTTCTTTAATTGTCGTTTTTTTGTCTTTTAAGACGGAGAATTTACCGCCAATCCCGACATTTAAATAGCCATTTGCTTTAGGAACATACCATGAATATCCGGGGAAATTATTATCAAAAAACCACAGGTAACAGTTCTTATCATGATAATTATAAACGAATTCTTCTTCCATCGTAGTAATTAGTGAATCGCGTACTCTAGGGTTAATCTCTTTAAAAAAGGTTCTATATACAGGGCAGTTAGTTCCCCCGGCCCCTACCAGATACTTACAACGAAATTTATCATCAATAATGTAACGATCGTTTGCTTTATGAATTTGATTTGCCGTATGATGGTATAATGGAACGCCTGCCCGTTGAACCAGCCAGTGATCGAATTCGTATCTTCTAATTGAATATTGACGAGTCTTGATTGGAAATTTACGGCCATAAAAATGAAAATACAGCTTATTAAAGATTAAAAAACTGTGAGGATATTCCTCTATTTTAAATTGAAGATCTTTTATTACTTTTGGCGTAATCCAGCCGGCACAGAGTTTAAGACGTGGAAATGTTTTTTTATCTAAAATAATAGTCTTAATATTATGCTGTTTTAATTTCCATGCACAAGTGGAACCGGCGGGACCGCCGCCAATAATGATAACTTCAGATTCAATCATTTGACAATAATCATTTAATTGATTCGACAATCCGGTTGTTTCATTCCCGGTTTGGTCATTACAATTTGCCATAACTGACAATCTCTGCCGCGAAATGAACCGGCGGAACTTAATAAATAGTATCGCCACATACGATAAAATCGCTGTCCATATTTTTCATTCAGATCGGGCCAGGCCGCTTCAAAATTATTATACCAAGCCATTAATGTTTTATCGTAATCAGGTCCAAAATTATGCCAATCTTCCATAACAAACAAGCCTTCCATCGCCCTTCCAAGTTGTGCAATTGATGGAAGCATTGAATTTGGAAAAATATATTTACTCGTCCATGGATTACATTGAGCAACACTAATATTACTGCCAATTGTATGGATAAAAGCAATACCGTCATTTTTCAAACAACGATCGGCTATGTCCATATAGGTGTGATAGTTTTTATAGCCCACATGTTCCATAATACCAATCGAAACGACCCTATCGTATTTCCCGCTTGCGCTCCGATAATCATCCAGTTTTATTTCAACAGGCAATCCTTTACATATTTCCCTGCCAAGTTTCAACTGCTGCTCGGAAACTGTGTAAGCGCAAATTTTTGCACCGTATTTTTCGGCTGCATATCTGGCAAAGCCCCCCCCATCCGCAACCCAATTCTAATACTGTCATGCCCGGCTTAAGATTTATTTTCTGACAGACCAATTCTAATTTGTCTTCCTGCGCTTCATTTAGATTTTTGGCATCCTTCCAATATCCACAGGTATACAACATTCTTTTATCAAGCATTCTTCGGTACAGATCATTGCCAATATCATAATGACGCTTACCAACCTGAAAAGCGCGACTAATTTTCTGCATATTGAAAATATTAGCTTTTAAGATATGCCACTTTAGTTTCCAATTTATTTTTATCTTATTTTCAAGTTTTGCCAACAATATTTTATTAAAAAATTGGTCGAGGGCTTGACAATCCCACCAACCATCCATGTACGATTCACCAAGACCAAGAGCGCTATCCTTTAGCGCCCGCTTATAAAAATTTTCGTTATGCACTTGTATATCGTAAGGATTATTTCCATTTATATTTATTCCCGCTAATGACAGCAGGTCTATTAAAGTTCTTTTTGAGTGGATCATTTTAACCTCCCTCTGTTTTTTACAGAAAAAAATTAAATTCTTATTAATTCATACAGCATAGTTAAACAGTAATTTGGTTATAGTTTTTTAGCGCTTTTTTTAAACTGCTATACTATTAAAATCTTCATAATTAGTATCTAAACCAAAACTCAGCCTTTTATTAGACCAAACACTACTAACCTTTCTATTAAATAGAACATATCATTTTTCTTTTATCTCAAACAAATTCCCGTCATAATCTTTGATAAAAAATATTTCACGATCATTTCGTTTAACGGTATTTATCTCGACTTCCATTTCCCTGCACTTTTCCAGGAAGTTAACCATATTCTCAACATTTAAGCAAATATGGTTAATAGTGGGAGTTATTTGCTTTTGCCCTTCCCCGATAAATATTTCCATCCGCAATTGTGAATTTCCGTAAATCACAACTTGATAGTCATTTTCCAGTCCAAAAATATTCTTTGCCAAATCCTTTGATATTTGAAATTGGTATATATTTTCTAAACCCAGTAACTGGCGGTAAAATTTTTCCGAGTGCGATAAAGAACTATTGTACAAACCAATGTGATTTAAATTAACCGATAAATTCACTGTTTTTCTCCGATTTTATTTTTTATAAAACAATGTTTTTAAAACTGCCCAACCATTTTAAATTATAATCAAAATAATTACAACTGAAAATTAAGCAAACCCGGCGCTGAAATCATAAATCATTTTAGGTAAAAAAGGAAACTTAATAACACGGTTAAACAGAAAAATAGTATAGATATTCGATACTTGTAGTTGTTAGCGCTTTAAAATAATGAATGTGAGGCGTCCTTTAGTTGATAATCAAATAGCTATATTAAATCATTTTATATCAATATTATAAATTGTGTTTTTTAAATATTATTTTTTGGACTATTATAAAAACTTGTATAATTACCCCTATAAGGATAAATAAGATACTTAATTTAAAATAATTGTTATAAAAAAAGACTAAGCTTAAAAAGCCACATAAGACTAATGGCCATGCCCATGATAAAATTATTTCCAATATTCCATCAAATACAACTTCCAAAAAAATAATTAATAAGATTAGAAATAATCCTATGAAAATAGTAACAAAAGACATATTATTTATTTAACGTCAAAATTATGAATTAATTTATTTAATTTATCAATAAGATAATCACTTTTAACTTTTGAAACATTTGTTTGGGTATAAACATCTTTCCATTGTTTCTTTTGAGATGATTGCAATAATAACCAATTTTCTTTGACATCATAGTTTAATCTAATTTGACTTTTATTTAAAGAAAAAATCAAATACCAACTTCCGAATGTATGACTTGAGTAATTTAATTCCTCAATTACAATTTTTCTTTTGTTCAACTCAGAACATATCATCAATAATAAATTTAAAGACAATTTGTTTACCTTAGGAGTTATTCTACTATGAAATAAAAAGTTGAAGTTAAATATTGTCAATTAACAACTAATAAGGTATAAGTATAGTTGAATTAACTTGCAAACTCTGACGTGCTAATAAGTATTTACAGAATTCCCTACAGACCAAAGCGTTTGCTTTTTGCACCTATCCGGCAAGCCCGACGCCGTCAATGGCTGTCCCGCAAGATGGGCAGCTAGAATCTGAAATGCAGTTTTCCATAATAGTATAATTTCTGCGCCGGATCAATGCTTTACCGCAGTTGTAACAATAAGTAGTCTCGCTTTCCGTATCGCCGATATTTCCAGTAAAAACATAACGAAGTCCGGCTTTAATGCCGATCTCTCTGGCTTTATGAAGAGTTTCAGGAGGCGTCGGTGGAAGATACAGAAGTTGGTAAGCTGGATAAAATGCGCTTATATGCCAGGGTATTTCACTCCCCACGCTCACAATAAAATCAGCGATTTGTTGAAGCTCTTGTTCCGAATCGTTCAAGGTCGGAATTACAAGCGTGGTTACTTCAACCCAGACGCCCAATTGTTTCAGCAGCTTCACGGTTTCTAAAACCGGCTGCAGTTCCGCCTTGCAAATTTTTTTATAAAAATCATTTGAAAAAGATTTAATATCAACATTAGCGGCGTCAAGATAAGGAGCGATAGATTTGAGCGCCTCAGAGGTCATATATCCGTTTGTAACAAATATATTTTTTATATTTTTCTCATGGGCTAAGCGGGCGGTATCAAAAGCATAATCATAGAAAACTGTCGGTTCGGTGTAGGTATAAGCAATACTTTTGCAATTATGTTTGATTGCCTGATCGACAATTTCCTGCGGTTTTACATCGTCTACAATATTGCGGTTTTCATAAGTGGGCATTTGGGATATTTCAAAATTTTGACAATGGCTGCATTTAAAATTGCACCCAACCGTAGCGACGGAATAAGCCGGCGAGGCGGGATAAAAATGAAACAGGGGCTTCTTTTCTATAGGGTCGACGTGCCGGGCAATTATTTTACCATAGTTCAAAACGTATAGTTTTCCGTCACGATTTTCCCGCGCATTACAGACGCCCATTTTAGATTCCGCAATTATACAGCGATGAGCGCAAATATTACACCTGACTTTTTTATCAGATAATTTTTCGTAAAATAACGTTTCTTTTTCCATGTTTTTATTTTCCGGTTTTAATAAATATTAAAGGAAAAACGAATTATTAAATCATACGATTCGATAATTCGTTAAATTACGGTTTTAAAAAAACTTTATTTCAGATGATATTTGCCGCTCTACTGTATCGCTTTAAATTTTTTCAAAACACTAATCGCATAATCGATATCACTTTCCGTATGGTCTGCGGAAATCTGAAATCTAATTTCCTCAGCGCCTTTGGGGACTACCGGATAATTTAGCCCGGTGGCTAATATACCGTTTTCAGTTAGAAATTTTACCAGTTCGGTTGTTTTCTTAGTATCCCGAACCATTAACGGCACAACAGGATGATCGCCTTCAATAGTCTCATAGCCCGCATCTTTTAAACCGGTTTCAAATTTCTTTGTCATACGGCGAAGATGTTCTAAAATCTTAAGCCCTTCCGGACTGTCGAGAATCTCAATCGCCTTAAGCGTAGCGGATGCTTCTGAAACTGTAATCGGATTTGAATAGATATACATAGGAGACTTTTCACGAAGATAATCGGTAATTTGTTTTGAGGATACAACATATCCGCCGTTAACGCCAAAGCCCTTGCCCAATGTTCCGATAAGGACGTCAACTTTAGTGTTGCAGTATTCTTCCGTTCCTCTTCCGGTTTTCCCAAAAGCGCCGACCCCATGAGAGTCGTCTATTATTGATATGATTCCTTCCTCAAATTTATCATTATACTTTTCGCAAATCTCGGTAAATTTATCTAAAGGAGCGTTATCGCCTCTCATACTGAAAATACCGTCGGTAATAACAAGGCATCTTTTACCTTTGCCGATATTTTCCTTAATTTGAGTCTCAAGGTCATTCATATCATTATGCTTGTATATGCCTTTAACTGTAGGTCTTGAAAGCCTGATAGCGATAATGATACAATTATGGTTCAACTCATCGCTTATTACAACGGTATCTTTTGATATAAGCGGGAACAAAACGCTTAAACTGGTCACATAAGCGGAACTGAATATCATGCCCGCTTCTCTATTGTGAAATTTTGCCAGCCTTTCTTCTAATTGAGTATGCACCTTATATGTGCCGCTGATGAAACGAACGGCGCCGGGGCCAACGCCAAATTCCTTTGCACCGGCTTCTTCTGCTTCAATCACTTCTTTTCTTAACGACATTCCCAGGTAAGAATTGGAGTTCATTTTTAGAAATTCTTTATTTCCCGCGCCTTCCACAAAGTACCTCGGTCCTGAATTTCCTTCCGCCGGTTTCACCCCGGTAATAACCATTTCTTTCCCTTTTGCCGTACCCTTTTCATAAAGATCGTTCAACTCTAATTGTAATGCAGCGTTAAATTTTTGTAATGACATATTGTTTCTCCTGTATCTAACTTGAATTAATAATTATAAAAGCTGTCAGCTTTCAGCAATCAGCAATCAGCTATTAGCTATTAGAAGAACTTTTAAGATGAATGCTGACCGCTAAAACTTTATCTATTTCAGTTTTATAGTAAGTTTCTCTATCATATCTTTTGTCATAGCTTCCAGATTATATTCCGGTTTCCAGCCCCATTCTTCAGTGGCGGCGCTGTCATCCATATTGTTAGGCCAGCTATCGGCGATAGCTTGTCTTACCGGGTCTACTTTATAATCCATTGTAAAATCCGGAATGGTTTTTCTAATTTCATTAGCCATATCTTCGGGATCAATACTCATTGCCGTAACATTAAAGGCGTTTCTATGTATGAGTTTTGCAGGGTCCGCTTCCATAAGATTGATAGCGGAACTTATGGCGTCGGGCATATACATCATATCAAGGTAAGTCCCTTGTTTAAGGAAGCATGTATATTTTTTATTTTTGATTGCCTCGTAGAAAATTTCCACCGCATAATCGGTTGTCCCGCCGCCCGGAAGCGTTTCATAAGAGATAATGCCCGGATAACGCAGACCGCGTGTATCAACACCAAATCTTTTATAATAATAATCGCAAAGCAGTTCGCCGGCAACCTTTGTTACTCCGTACATTGTGTTGGGACGCTGAATTGTATCCTGCGGCGTATTATCTACAGGCGTGCTTGGCCCAAAAGCGCCGATCGAACTCGGAGTGCAAACAGCGCAATTATGCTCACGGGCTACTTCTAAAACATTATAAAGACCATTCATATTAACATCCCACGCTAATTGGGGTCTTTCTTCGGCTACCGCTGAAAGCAATGCGGCTAAGTGGTAAATAGTACCTATATCATTTTTTTTAACAACTTCTTCAACCGTTTTAATATCCGAACAATTAATAAATTGAAACGGCCCCGAATTAAGCAATTTTTCGCTTGGCTTTGATCTGTGACCGGTTGCGATAACATTATCATTGCCATATTTTTCCCGCAGAACCATTGTTAATTCTGAGCCGATTTGTCCAACGGCTCCGGTTACCAAAACTTTCTTCATTTTACCTCCTGATTCAAAGACAACTTTATTTATTATTTAATCTGATTGATTTTATGTATACTGGAACAGTTGCAAATCCCGATACTTCGGGGAAATGGTTTGTTTATAAATCCCGAGAATCGGGGCAGTTTAACCATTTCGTATTGACAGTTATACCGCAATTCATTTTTGTGCCATGGGCATCCCT
>JAUXGF010000419.1 GCA_030622395.1 Calditrichaceae bacterium | reverse complement strand
GCGTCGTATATATGCGCAGTTTTTTAATGACTAAATTTAACCTGACCGGAATGGGAATGCTTAAATTAAACGTTTCGGATTCTCTTGCCGGTAAGATCAAAATCAATTCACAAATTGTTGACGCATTTCCATGGAAGGGGCATTACTTTTTGGATATTCCAATCAGCCTTAAGGCTTTGCCAAATTACGGTTATCATTTTACAAACTGGACGGGAAGTATCGAATCGGACTCAACAACTTTGTATCTTTATATTTCAGAAGTAATCGACTTGCAGGCAAATTTTGAACCTGCCAGCCAAACCAATAATATAGTTATTAACGAAATTAATTATAATTCCGCTGATGACTTTGACGCCGAAGATTGGATAGAATTTTATAATAACAGTGATAATACAATTGATCTCAGTGAATGGGTATTTAAAGATTCGGAAGACGATCATCAATTTGTTTTTCCGGCTAATACATTATTATTGCCTGATTCGTTTATCGTATTGGTTAAAGATAACTCAAAATTTACAAGTTGTTTCCCTGATGTAAATAATTATACCGGTGATTTTGATTTTGGATTAAGCGGCGGCGGCGAGTTGATTCGATTATATAATAATGAAGGTATTTTAATAGATTCTGTTATTTATGACGACAAAACCCCATGGCCCGAACAAGCAGACGGGCAGGGCGCAACGCTTGAATTAATAAACCCGGATTCAGATAATACTTTGCCCCAAAACTGGCAGGCTTCGCCCGGTCACGGCTCTCCCGGCAAAGTAAACGACGCATATAACTCTCTGCCTTCCGAAGAACCCGCGGATATTCCCCATAAATTTATTTTACACCGTAATTATCCAAATCCTTTTAATCCCTCAACGCGGATTGACTTTGAATTACCGCAAAAAGGAAAAGTCAGTTTGAAAATTTATGATATTAATGGAAAGATAGTTGCAATATAAATGAATAAATATTTAAATTACGGTAAGCACAGCATTATATGGCGGCCGGATAATAAAATCGCCAGCGGCGTATATTTCTATCAGATTAAAGCCGCTAAACACATAACTCAAACAAGAAGAATGTTGTTGATTAGATAATACGTCAATTTTGAGTCTTATCGTTACACATAAGTATTACCGCCGTGGTGTATGATCCGATTCCTCTTGGGCTGAGCGGGGTAACCACCCCTAAATCCCCTCCTTAGTAAGGATGGGACTTAAAGAGGCTAGGCGCTTATGAGTTGAATTCCTGAACTCAATTGCATTTCAAAATGATATTAATTCGATGATAGATGATGAATGTAAACAGGAGGCAAAATGTATTTTTCAGTAGTTGATTATGTGGTTTTTATTGGATACGTAGTTGGTATTGTGGGACTTGGTTTATGGGTTTCGCGGGAAAAAAAGGGCCATGAAAAAGATTCTAAGGATTATTTTTTAGCCAGCAAAGCTCTGCCCTGGTGGGCTGTAGGCGCTTCATTAATTGCGGCAAATATTTCTGCGGAGCAGTTTATCGGCATGTCCGGTTCAGGATTTGCAATTGGTCTGGCTATTGCGTCTTACGAGTGGATGGCAGCGATCACCCTGATTATTGTGGGTAAATATTTTCTGCCTATATTTATAGAAAAGGGACTTTATACAATCCCGGAATTTATAGAGAAACGATTTAGTACTAATCTTAAGACGATTTTGGCTGTATTCTGGGTAGCCCTGTTTATCTTTGTCAATTTAACTTCTGTACTATTCCTGGGTGGGAAAGCCATTGATACTATTATCGGAACAGGCGACGGCAGTTTGATTATATGGGCAATTTTAGGTTTGGCTTTTATTGCGGCAGCCTATTCCTTGTACGGCGGACTCTCGGCAGTAGCCTGGACAGATGTTGTACAGGTGACGCTGTTGGTAGTCGGTGGATTAATCACCTCGTTTATTGCCCTAAACGCAGTCACTCCGGAAGGTGGCGTTTTTAATGGATTAGCGCACGTTTTTGATAAGGCAGGGGATAAATTCCACATGATTTTGACAAGAGATAATCCTGAATATTTTAATTTGCCCGGTATCGCGGTACTTATCGGCGGAATGTGGGTGGCTAATTTATACTACTGGGGATTTAATCAGTACATCATCCAGCGTACATTGGCTGCTAAATCATTAAAAGAAGCGCAAAGAGGAATTGCCTTTGCCGCATTTCTTAAACTGATTATTCCTTTGATTGTAGTTATTCCCGGTATTGTTGCTTATGTTATGTTCACCCAGCCGGAAGGCACGGCAGTCATCAGCGGCGTTCAGGAAGCCTTTCTTAAAACAGGCGGCGGTATTAATTATGACAAAGCCTATCCCTGGCTGATTAGTGTGTTTATTCCAACGGGTCTTAAAGGGCTTGTTCTGGCAGCGTTAACTGCGGCTATTGTTTCTTCATTGGCGTCTATGCTTAATTCTACTTCTACCATTTTTACTATGGACATATACAAGCCGTTTATAAATAAAAAAGCAACTGAAAAAAATTTAGTTAGAACAGGCAGGATTACGGCGGGAGCTGCCTTGATTATTGCTGTATTAATGGCGCCGGTGCTGGGTAATATTCCGCAGATGTTCCAATACATTCAGGAATATACCGGTTTAGTGAGCCCGGGAATTCTGGCTGTATTTATGATGGGCTTATTCTGGAAGAAAGCAACAAATAAGGCTGCTATTATTGGTGTAATTTCATCAATTTTTATAGCGCTTTTATTAAAAAGCGCAGCGGTTGATTTGCCCTGGATGGACCAGATGTTATACACGCTGTTGATAACCATGGCTGTCATTGCCGGCGTCAGTATGACCACATCGAAAGAGGTGGATGATCCGAAAGGTATTCCTTTAACAGCCAAACTTTTTAAAACCGGCCCGGTATTTAATATCAGCGCTTATGTAATTATGATTATTTTGGCTGTATTGTACACTGTCTTCTGGTAATTGGATATTAGGTCATTTAGGGCGCAATATCGATCCCGATAAATAAATCGGTATTATCGATGTTTTAAGTAAGAAATAACCCAAAGGGGTCGCTGCGCGAGAAGCGATGCCCTGAGCTTAGCCGAAGGGCAGGAATTGGGAATTAGGAGTTTTCTTGTATCAGAGTTAAGCGAAGCGGCCTGCCTCCCGCGCTTCACTTGGCGCAGGCAGGAGCGAAGCGGAAATCCCAATTAATCAGGAAAGAATTGGTCCCAACCCGTCGGGATGAGATTTGTTGTTTCCAGTTTAACTGGCTTAGGGGTGAGTTCTCATGCGTTGTTCAAATTTTTACCCGACTAATTGAGGCGTTATAAATAAAACATTTTTC
>JAUXGF010000446.1 GCA_030622395.1 Calditrichaceae bacterium | reverse complement strand
ACAGTCATCTGTATTAATCATTAGTACGGACAAACTTCCGGATTTGTTTAAAAATCACCCTGAAATGTCTGGTAAGATATTATCCGGTGTTTCAAGGGTAATATCGCGGCGTATGCGCCAGACTTCTACGCGGGTTGCCAATGCAGCGGCGCAGTATATTTCCGGTAGAACGCGTTTGGAACATGATTTACTTGGTGAAAGAAATGTTCCACATGAATATTATTACGGCATTCAAACTTTGCGCGGGCTTGAAAATTTCAATATCAGCGGAGTGCCTTTATCACATTACCAAAAATTAATCGAAGCGTTAGTCATAGTAAAAATGGCTGCGGCTAAAGCAAATTATGATTTGGATCTTCTTTCAAAACCGGTTGCGGACGCTATCGTTCAAGCCTGCAATGATATTTTAAACGGGAAGTTTCATACTCAGTTTGTAATAGATATGATTCAGGGCGGCGCCGGCACATCCACCAATATGAACACCAATGAAGTGATCGCTAACAGGGCTTTAGAGATTTTAGGATATGAAAAAGGCGATTATAAATATTGTCATCCCAATAATCATGTTAACCTTTCGCAATCAACTAATGACGCATATCCGACAGCGCTGAAAATAGCGAGTATAAATAGTAATAAACAACTAATTGCCGTATTGAAAGAACTTATTTTATCTTTCAAAAAAAAGGCGGATGAATTTGCCCATATTCTCAAAATGGGAAGAACCCAGCTTCAGGATGCGGTCCCGATGACTTTAGGACAAGCGTTTGGGGCTTATGCCGCTACATTAGAAGAAGAAATTGAGCGTCTTGAGCAGAATGTAAATCTATTTTTAGAAGTAAATATGGGCGGGACGGCAATCGGCACTGGTATAAATGCTGATCCGGATTACAGCGCTAAAGTTATTTTTCACCTGCGTGAGATAAGCGGTTTAGATGTTGTTTTAGCGGCAAACCTGGTTGAAGCCACACAAGATACCGGCGCCTTTGTTATGTATTCATCCGCCTTAAAGCGATTGGCCATAAAGCTTTCTAAGATATCGAATGATTTGCGCTTATTATCATCAGGGCCGCGCGCGGGATTAAATGAAATCAATTTGCCTAAAATGCAGCCCGGCTCGTCCATTATGCCCGGCAAGGTCAATCCTGTTATTCCAGAAGTGGTTAATCAGATTGCATTTAAGGTGATAGGAAATGATCTAACGGTTACTTTAGCCGCGGAAGCGGGGCAGTTGGAATTGAATGTGATGGAACCGGTTATCGCTCAAAGTTTATTTGAATCAATCGAGATGCTTAAAAACGGCATGCAAACCCTGATGTACCGGTGTATCGACGGCATTACGGCAAATGAAGATCATACGCGTGCAATGGTTCAAAACAGCATAGGACTTGTTACGGCGCTGAATCCTGTTTTGGGCTATGAGACCTGCACCGAATTGGCGAAAGAGGCTATGGCTTCTAATAGAGGCGTGTATGAATTAGTCCTTGAAAAAAATCTTCTTTCTAAAAACGAACTGGATAAATTATTAGCGCCGGAAAGCATGATTAAACCACAGAAGAGAAAATAAAAGCGCTTTGTAACAGTTCAGCCTATGAGAAGAATGGATTAATGTAGCGCTGGAATAATAGATTATGGTTTAATGGTTAGGTTTTATCACTAATGCAGACATTCCATCATTCTAATAATCCAACAATCCATTAATCCAATTTTTTCATTATCCCATCACTCCATTACTCCAATCTTCTATCAATTTAACCCCTTGCAACTGCAATTTTCTAAATGCTTTATATATACAATCCTATTTATCATATAATCCTGTCTAAATTTGTAGAAGGGAAAATTGAATTGTTAGTTAATCGGATGACTTGTCGTACACCATACAACTAATCGTCTGCTATCTGAACTATAATTAAATTCTATATCATTCATTAACAAATTAATTATATCGGTATTAATATTACTATTTTATTAAATACTAAGATTATAAAAAATGCAGTAAATCCAAAAAAAAGTTATTAGTTGTTGGAAGGAGGGGGATATATTTTTTTCTTTATGTCACATTCACAAATTTCCAGAACTACTCTTTCGATAATTTCATCTCTATCATAATATTTATTTTTAATTCTTAATTTGATTAATTCAAATTTCTGCGTTTCAATATTTGAACTTCCAAACTTGTTTTTCACGTTTTTACCCTTTTGCCCCATAACAATTCTTTTTTATCCGCATTTTGATTAAATCTCGTGTCAACCATTAAGTATATTTTCGGAAGGGCAAAAGGAAACTTTAACCTCAAGTATGTTTTAAGAAAAAATTATTCAATATAAATATTAATTTTGGTGGGTGATTACTATTCTTAGTTGCTTTCTATATTCAAATTAAAAATAAATTTATTACCGATTTTATTATCTGTATCTACCCATAATTTGCCGTTATGGGCTTCAATAGCTAATTGGCAAAACGTTAATCCAAGACCGCGTCCAATACGATAGCCTTCGTTTTTAATCTCGATCTGTCTGAATTTATTAAACATATCTTTACTGTATTTGATAGGAATTTGAGCGCCAAAATCATGAATAGAAAAAAACAATTCATTATCTTTTCTACTTGTTTCAATTTCAATCTGACCGTCATCTGCAACATTAGCAATAGCAAAACTAATCAAATTATCAAATACACGTTCCATTACCGATACATCAAGTTTGGCTAAAGGTATTTCTTTTGAAAGCTTAACATCAATCTTCTTTGATTCGTTTTCCGGGTAATCCCAAATTTTCTTATAACATTTTTGAACTAATTCATTAAAATTAATTAAATCTAAATTTAAATCCATATTACCTGCTTCAATCTTGGATATATCGACCAAATTAAGCACCATTCTCAATAGATTTTGGGTGCTGCGATCAATCCTATCAACATATT
>JAUXGF010000201.1 GCA_030622395.1 Calditrichaceae bacterium | reverse complement strand
CGCTTCCTGCCCGCCGGCAGGCGCGGCGAAATGACAGTTTTGTCTAGTTTTCATTCAGATACTAATTATATTTTTATTATCAAAAAACAATTCACTAATAGAATATGATTTCCTTTTATAATAACTGTTAACCTTGTCTTAATGGATTTAATAAAGCAATGAAAAAAGATCATTTAAAAGTATTATTTTCATTATTTGGTAAGCGTGTTTTATATCACATTAAAATGAAGTTTTACTATTTTTCCAATATAAAAAGTATTTTAAAAAATGGATTGGGGGAAAATTGGAGTAATGGAATACTGGAGTAATGGATTAATGGTTTGGAGAAGAATCCCTAATGTTCAGGATGGATTGATGGAGTACTGGAATATTGGATTGATGGTTAAATGGTTGAATGGCTAAATGAATAGTTAAATAATCCATCCCCGCCTGATTGCGGACAGGCATCAATTCACCAATTCACCAATTCATCAATTCATTAATTCAATCCTTCCCAATTGATTATAAATCACTTGAAAAAAAATCCCTCCCGAAAGCCCAGGAGGGATATAAAGTAATTTAACATTCCTAATAGTTCAGACATACTGAATAGTATTTAAAAGAAATGGTTTTTATGGTTAGATTGTTAATAGCTGAATTCACCAATCCCGCTGTAGGCATCAATCCATTAATTCAATAATTCATCAATTCATCAATTCAATACTTCCGTTATGTGCCCATTTCCCATGAAGCTAAATATTTTTTCTGTTCTTCAGTCAATTCGTCTATATTAATGTCCATTGACGCTAATTTGGCGGTGGCGATCCAATTTTCGATTTCCTCGGGAACCTCATGAACGTCAACCGGTAAATTATTATTAACCATATATTCTGTAGTCAGCGCCTGGGTGGCAAAACTCATATCCATAACCGACGCCGGATGACCTTCTGCCGCGGCAAGGTTAATTAATCTGCCGTCGGCTAATAAATATAAACGCCGCCCGTCCGCCATTACATATTCATCTACAAAATTACGAACTTCAGGATTCTTGAGCTTTGCCAGATTATTTAAATCTTCAATATTTATTTCCACATTAAAATGACCGCTGTTGGCAATAATGGCGCCGTCTTTCATCTCCTCGAAATGTTCCTTGCGCAAAACATGAATATCTCCGGTGATAGTAACAAACAGATCGCCGATTTTTGCCGCTTCACTCATAGGCATAACTAAATACCCATCCATTGTAGCTTCTAAAGCTCTGATAGGATTGACTTCCGTTACAATAATGTTAGCTCCCATTCCTTTCATGCGCATAGCAAATCCTTTACCGCACCAGCCGTAACCGGCGACAACAACTCTTTTCCCGGCGATTAAGAAATCGGTAGCTCTAATAATACCGTCAACAGTGGATTGCCCTGTACCGTAACGATTGTCAAATAAATATTTAGTTTCAGCGTCATTAACCGCAAAAACAGGAATTTTTAGAGCGCCGTCTTTATGCATAGCGCGCAGGCGTATTATGCCGGTTGTCGTCTCTTCCATAGAGCCGATAATTTGAGCGGTTTTATCAGGATAGTCCGAATGAATAGTCGACACCAAATCTGCTCCGTCATCCATTGTTACTATCGGATTGTGCTCTATTGCCGACTTAATATGATCGTAATAAGTTTCATTATTTTCGCCATTAACGGCAAAAACGGCAATGTCATAATCTTTTACCAAAGAGGCGGCGACGTCATCCTGCGTGCTCAATGGATTGGAGGCTACTAACACAAGATCGGCTCCTCCGGCTTTAAGTGTACGGGCAAGATTAGCGGTTTCTGCCGTAACATGTAAACAGGCGGACATTTTTTTACCGACTAACGGTTTTTCTTTTTCAAACCTTTCACGAATTGCTTTCAGTACCGGCATATCGCCGTCAGCCCATTCAATACGTTTTTTACCCTGCGGGGCAAGATTCAAATCTTTTACATCGTGTTTAATCATTTGAAGCTCCTTTATTAATAGTAGCAGTTTTATAAATTTTATTTATTTAATTGTATAATCTCGAATATTCGGGAAATGTATTATTAAAATAGATACTGGATAATGGATGCTGGATAAAGAAACTTGATCATCCCTGCATCCCAGTAATCGGTAAGTGGTTGAACTATTACTATCATTTTAATTTTTCAAAAATCTGATAAAAGACGCTGATTTTTTCTTTAGTATCCCATGAATGAAATCTGATTTCTTTTAATTTTGATTTGCCCGCCCATTTTCTAATCACCGCCGGATCAAATCCCAGCCATAAATCACGCATTATATCCGCTGATTCTTTATTGGTGTGACGTTTGAAATCAACAATAACCATTTTACCGCCGATACTAAGCGATGCCGCCGCCTGCCGTATCAAACCTGCCGGATGCGCTACATGATGCAGCACTAAAGTAATAAACACCTGGTCAAAGCAGTTTTGTTTAACCGGTAAATTATTAATATTTCCGCGGATCAGATAAATATCAGGGAATTTCAGGTTTTGTTTTATTTGCCTTAACTGCGCCGTCATTGCCGGATTAATTTCAATTCCGGTTACCCTGTTCCCTTTTAAAGCACAATTAACGGCTACAAAACCGGCGCCGCTGCCCAAATCAAGAACTGATTTATTTTTTTGCCCGTCCAGATATGTAAATATTTCTTCTAAGTTCCGCTTGGAAAAAAACTTACAGCGTATCGTTTCCCAACCGTCTTTTATCGACGCAAAATAGCGCTGGCTTTTTTGCTCTATTTGTTCCAGTAGATTCTCCGGAGGTTCAAATGAATTAATAAAACGCATAATATCCTGAACTTCCAAATATCGGGCGTTTTTATTAAACCAATCCGGTAAAAAATATAGTAAATACGATTTGCTAAAATTAAGCCGGGCGCGTTTTAAAAGCGAAGTTGCCGCCGCTTCGGTAATATTTAACTTTCTTGCCAGCTCCTGATAACTGAATCCATCCAATTCACGTAAAATGAAAATTTCCTTTTGTTTTTCAGGCAGCTCTGCTAATGACGATTGAAAGGCGGCGTTAAAATTTCCCGTTTCTATTTCTGTTTGTAAAGTCTCTTCCGTTAACTGTTCAAACTGGCGGCGTTTATTTTTTAAATAATAATTAATCACCCTGTTTCTTGCCACAGTTATAAGCCAATTTTTCAAAGAACGCTGCGGATCGAGTTCGTCAAGTTTTTGAAGGGCCTGTAAATAAACATCCTGGCATAAATCCTGCGCCAGGTCAGCGCTGCCTACGGATCTTTTAATATAACCGAAGACCTCGCTCTCATAGGTGCGCAACTCAGACCAGATACGATCTTGATTTTGTTTTTTATTTCTATCCATATATACAAATTAAATTTAAAAATCTTTCGCTAAAATAAAAATAAAATATGATCTTGTAATATCTTTATATTATGATTTACCACGTAGAGACGACCCTGCGGGTCGTCTCTACGAAATGGCGGATTGTCTATACAAAATGGCGGGGATTATAATAAAAAATATTGGGCTTGTTTAAAAAAATAAATCAAGACCATTCGAAGTTATTCTGAATAATTTTTTTAGCTTTTTCCAATTCGCGAGTGCTTATAATACAGGAGATAGTTGATATACTGCTCGAAATACTTAAAATATTTATCCCTTCTTTTCCTAAAGATGTGCAAAATTTAGCGGCAATAGACGGTCTTTCGCGAAAATGAGGACCATAAATTCCTAACAAACATACATATTCAATTTTAACAACGCTCAATGACTGCATAATTTCAGGAATTTCCGATAATATTTTACTGATTTTATCAGTCTTTTCGGCGTCAACGCCTAATGATAAAATCGCTATGTCATCCTTGCAGGTCATTTCAGCGATATACTCAA
The DNA here is from genome assembly GCA_030622395.1 of Calditrichaceae bacterium. GTDB lineage: Bacteria > Calditrichota > Calditrichia > Calditrichales > Calditrichaceae > JAUXGF01. The sequence goes on along the minus strand of JAUXGF010000201.1, from coordinate 2,114 downwards.
GACTAATATTATTTTCCGCAAATAAAGTTAGAATTTCTCCCGCAGCCCCAGGTCGATCGGATAATGAAGAAAAAACGTATAAAACAAGATTACACTGTTCGACTATACCTCCTATTTTCATTTGCACAATTTCTCCTTTTATTATTAATGCACTCTTTTTATTAAGTAAATATAAACATTAAGTTTCGTAAATTTCCGATACTTCTTTGACAATATCAAACACTTACAATAGGCGCGGCAAGGCAGTCAATTAATATAATTTAACTCTTTATTATTAATTCCGCCATAAATTTTTTTAATATTTGTAATGCCTCTGTGAAATTGGAGAAACTGCGTTTTTGGACTGCATCGACTGTATCAATGCTAAATTGTCAATTCGTTCCAAAATCCAAGGTATTACAATCTTACCTGATTCTCATTGCCCTAAACTTGTTTTAACCAGTTCAACCAATTCATCAGGATCAATCGGTTTTTCTATTAATTCATCAACTGAGAAAAAATCCTCATCATCTTCTTTATCAAAAACGAAGCCTGTTTCCTGCCCGGCGGCAGTTAGTATTAAAACCGGTATATTAGCGGTATCCTTACCGGATTTTATTTTATAGGCGATATGGAATCCTTCTTCCTGAGCTTCCATCATTATATTTAAAATTACAAGATCCGGCCGGTCTTTTTTGATTCTCTCTAAACCCTTATGCCCCTCTCTAATATGAATTACATCAAAACCGGCGTTTTCTAATACAGGTTTTATAGTTTCAACTAAGTCTATATCATTATCAATAATAAGAATATTTTTTTCAGGCATATTTTTTGGTATCCTATAACCTCGTTAATATTTAGATAATTTTTCTTGTTTACTCTTTCGAATATTGTATATAATTTATTTTTTACTTCTCAACCTAAAATCTTGTCACGCTCCTTAATGGTTACAATAATAATTTATTCAAAAAAGAAAAATAATAAATTACAGGTTTAATATAAATATTTTTTGAAATAAAGAGCAAGTTGTTATAGTTAAAATTTGTAATTCAAAGTAATATACTGCTCACTAAATGGTTTACATCCTTTAAAACTTCCATCTCCATCCTCATTTTATTAGGACTTTTTAAAAATAAACAATTGTTTTTTGCTAAAGCGGGGAATTTTTAAATTCCATTTTTTGTGGAAAAGTATATTACGTTTGACAGGCAGGGTGCTATTTTCAACCACAAAGAACACAAAGATTAATTTATTCATTTTTTTATTTCTTTGTGCTCTTTGTGAACTCTGTGGTTAATTAGTATCCGTTCGTTGTAGTAAGGATTGTAAATAAATTTTACCATATTACCTGTGCGGGCAGACAGAAAGGATATGCTGCAAACATATTTTTTTTGATAATAAAATGCAAGGGTTATTTAAAGCTTTTGCTGGCTTATCGGAAGCGTCATGTTTCCGAATACACGTCTCTTTTCCTATGAGCCCGCCTGTGGCTTCGTTCAACGCATTTTATATGAAATTGCCCGGCTTTTTCAGATTTTATTGCTTAATTTGACTGGCAACTACGGATAAAATACTATTCAATATGCAAATGTTTAACCGCCGATAGGCGATTCAACCACTGGTAAACGGGTGTTTCACTGAAAATAGGTTATCGGCTTCTTTAATATATTTTCTATTAATTAGAGTCTGTCTATAAAGTCAGTTCTGATTAACTCCGCCTTTTAAGGCGGAGAATGAAAGGCACACACCACAGTGGGCTTTTCCCGCAAGGGATCACTTTCGTGAAGCCCGTAAAATGAGGTGTTGGGCTGAAGCCCTGTTTTAATGTTGTCATTTCCCACGCCCTGAAGGATGTGGTTAATCATAAAATTACCGACATTATAGACAGACACTAATTAGTAAAAATTATATTTTTTATTATCTGGTAACTTATAATAAACCCAATTATTATCTAAATATTTAAATTCAATATTTTTTAAACCATGTTTCTTTAAATAATCTTTTTCATTAAAATCTTTTTTATTAAAAAACATTAATAAAATATCTTTTGGAGATATTATAAATTCTATTCGAGTTCTTTGACCATAAATACCTAAAATCCCTAATTTCTTATAATTTGAATATATTTTATGGAT
>JAUXGF010000520.1 GCA_030622395.1 Calditrichaceae bacterium | reverse complement strand
TAAATTGACGCCTGCTCTGATATCAAGAGCGGAGTAGCCTGCCTTCGCCTCAGGCATGGTCTTTATAACGCTTCCTACCTGAAATCTGGGGCATTACAATCTTTTCATCTTTTTTCTTTAAGCTAAAACGGAATTAATGTATATTTACAGCGAATTTATAAATTAAACAATCTTATAATAAAAAGATTTTTGATTTGCGTTTCAAAATAAATAGGAATAATGGAAAGATGGAATGGTGGATTGATGGACTATCTGTTTAGCCCTTCTTTAATTCACGCGGAGAGCGGGGAGCGGAGAGCGTAATTACGCAATACTCTTTCCTTACACCTTCGCTCTACGCTTCCCGCTCTACGCTTTACGCTTTACTAATGTTCCAAACAAAATTAAGAGGACTTTATGACTTCAAAAGAGATCAGACAGCAATTTATAGATTTTTTTAAAGAACGTCAGCATAGTTTTGTGCCCAGCGCTCCGGTTGTGCCGCTGGACGATCCTACCCTGCTTTTTACTAATGCCGGTATGAATCAGTTTAAAGATATTTTTTTAGGGAAAGGACAACGCCCGTATACACGCGCTGTAAATTCCCAAAAATGTATCCGCGTAAGCGGCAAGCACAACGATTTGGAAGTAGTCGGGCGCGATACTTATCATCATACTTTTTTTGAAATGCTGGGCAACTGGTCTTTCGGAGATTACTATAAAAAGGAAGCTATCCAATGGGCATGGGAGCTGCTAACCGGCGTTTGGAAATTACCGAAAGACAAACTTTACGCAACAGTATATACAACAGACGACGAGGCGGAAAAATATTGGAAACAGGTAACTGATATTGATCCTGATAATATTTTACGTTTTGGCGAAAAAGATAATTTTTGGGAAATGGGCGCCACTGGGCCATGCGGCCCCTGCTCGGAAATTCATATTGATTTAGGACCTGACCGCTGCGACAAAAAAGATCATCCGCATACTTGCTCTGTAAACGGCGAGTGCGGACGTTATATAGAATTATGGAACCTGGTTTTTATTCAATATAACCGCGATGAAAAGGGTGAGCTGCATCCCCTGCCGCAAAAGCATGTTGATACCGGCGCCGGCTTTGAACGTTTAACGGCTGTCCTGCAAAAAAAAGAATCAAATTATGACACTGATGTTTTCACGCCAATTTTAAAACAAATTGGTAAAGTAGTTGGTACAAATTATGAAAAATCTGATCAGCAAACCGCGTTTAAGGTTGTTGCCGATCATGTCCGTATGCTCACTTTTTCCATTGCCGACGGCGGACTGCCTTCAAATGAGGGCAGGGGTTATGTGATGCGCCGGATTCTGCGCCGCGCCGCGCGTTATGGACGCAAACTAAATATGCGCGAGCCCTTTATTTATAAATTAGTCCCCTGCGTTATCGAAATAATGGGAGAAGCTTTTCCCGAAATTATTGAACGCGCTGATCACGTTGCCTCCGTTATTAAGGCTGAAGAAGAACATTTCAATCGCACCTTAGACCGCGGACTTGAGATATTCGATAAGATTAAAGATGAATTAAAATCCAAAAAAGAAATTATCATTCCCGGCAGCCAGGTTTTTAAGCTGTACGACACTTATGGATTCCCTGTCGATTTAACCCGCATTTTAGCCGATGAACATGGATTGACATTAGACATGACCGGTTTTGAACAGGATATGGAAGTTCAGCGTCAAAGAGCGCGCGCCGCATCAAAATTTGAATCTAAAGCCGTCGCTAAAGATGATTGGATCACTCTTAACAAAAACGCTGATTCGAAATTCTTAGGCTATACTGACTTATCCATTGAAACTCATATTATGCGTTATCATATCGCTAAAAATGAAATTCATATCATTTTAAAAGAAACGCCTTTTTAT
>JAUXGF010000087.1 GCA_030622395.1 Calditrichaceae bacterium | reverse complement strand
CAGTAATTCCCGATATTCGGGAATTAATGCTGGTTTTGAAAATGACAAATTTCAAATCATAAATAACAATATCTAAATTCAAAATCTCAAAATACGAAAGCAAACAAGTTTTGATAATTTGTCCCGATTAATCGGGATGAATTTGTAATTTATTTGTAATTTGGCGCTTGTTATTTAGGATTTTATTATAAGAATGTTGTAAACATTGAAATTCCTATACAAGCACATATTAAAACCTTTGTTATTACCCCTCAACCATCCTTTACAGCCTCGAGGCTTTCTAACAATTCTTCATATTGAAGCTGCGCTTCTTCCCATTGCGCTTCAAGTTGGGTAAAATCCTGCAATATCTGATCATATTCATTTTTTAAACGCGCCGCCAATTCAGCATTCTGATAAGTTTCAGGATTTGACATTTGCGCTTCCATATCCAGTTTTTGTTTTTCTAAAAGTTCGGTTTTATTTTCCAATTGTTCAATTTCATCTTTCAAACGTTTTCGTTCTTTGCTGACGGCATGGCGCTCTTTAGCTTCTTTCTGCTTTTGCTCTTTCGTCTTTTTAAAACCCAAAGCTTTTTTCTTATCATTCCCACGGCTTTTTAATTTTTTTTGATTGGATTCAACTTCCTCTTGAGCTTGTTCCCTTCTATTTAAATAGTTTGTATAATCGCCAATGTATTCCTGTAATTTTCCGTCTTTTAATTCGATAACCCGGCTTACCAGTTTATCCAAAAAATAGCGGTCGTGCGAAATAAGCAGCAGTGTGCCGTCATAATCATAAAGCGCCCGTTCCAGAGCCTCTTTAGAGGCTAAGTCAAGGTGGTTGGTCGGCTCGTCCATAATTAAAAAATTACAGGGTGAAAGCAGTATCTTGGCTAATGATACGCGCGCCTTTTCCCCGCCGGATAAAACTTCGATGCGTTTATTTATATCATCGCCGCTAAATTGAAAGACGCCTAGAATATCGCGCAGTTTTGGCTGAAACGAGGGCGCGGCTGAAACGGCTATTTCTTCATAGATTGTTTTGTTTAAATTTAATGTGTCTATCTGGTGCTGAGCATAATAACCGACGTGAACGCGTTCCCCTTTTGACAGCCTGCCTGCCTGCGGGATAAGCTCTCCGGAAATAAGACGCGTTAAAGTGGTTTTACCGGCTCCGTTTATTCCAACCAGGGCGATCTTTTCACCGCGGTATATTTGCAATCGAACATCCTTTAAAACCCAATCCCGGTCATAACGGAAACGCATATTCTCTATATCCAAAACTTCTTTATAACTCTGTGTATCCGCTTTTATTTTGAAATGAATAGTTTTTTGTTTTTCCGGTATTTCAATAATTTCCAGTTTTTCAAGCCGTTTGATGCGGCTCTGCACTTGTGCAGCTTTTGTGGCTTTATAACGGAAGCGGTCGATAAATTTTTGCAAACGCTGACGTTCTTCCCTTTGCTCCTCCCATTTTTTTAATATTTGTTCTTGTTCCAAAACTTTCTTCTTTTCATAAAATCGGTAGTTGCCTGCATAATGAGTTAGCCTGCCTCTGAAAAGTTCCGCGATTTCCTGCGCTAAGCGGTCAAGGAAAAAACGGTCATGCGAAACAATAATCATGCTTCCGGCGAAATTTTTTAAATAACTTTCAATCCATTCCAAAGATTCTAAATCCAGATGATTGGTAGGCTCATCAAGCAATAGAAGGTCGGGTTCTTGTAATAACAAGCGAGTTAAATAAACCCTCATGCGCCAGCCGCCGCTTAGCTCTGATATCGGACGAAGGAAATCGCTTTCTTTAAAGCCAAGCCCGGCTAATATTTTTTTCGCCTGTGATTCAAGCGCATAACCGCCAAGCATAGAATAGCGCGCCTCTAAAAATCCTAACCGCTCTAACAAGCTGTCTTGATTATTTTTAGAGAGCGCCAATTCATTGTGGATATCTTCCATTTCCGCTTCAATATCTAAAATTTCGGTGTGTCCCTCTAAAGACGCGCTTAAAACCCCGCCCTTTTCTATAACAACTTCTTCCTGCGGCAGGTAACCTATGCGGTAATTTTTGGGCTTGAGAATTACGCCGCTTTGTATTTCCAAATCCCCGTTAAGGATACGCAGCAATGTGGTTTTCCCTGCGCCGTTCGGGCCGATTAAAGCAGCGCGTTCGCCTGGGTTTATAATCCAGTTAACATCTTTTAATAAGTCAAGTTCGCCAATCGAATAATAAAGATTTCGTATTTGCAGCATAATTTCAATTATCCATATTTACAAAGTCGTGATTTTCTTAAAACCTCAGACGGGAGGGTGAAAAACCGGAGTAATGGCTAAATGGTTACATCATATCCCTATCACAGCCAATCCAACATTCCAACACTCCATTACTCCAATCTTAACCTACATGATTTAAAATTTTATGTATTAACTTTTCCCTATTCCTGTCAACTTATCAATAATCTCTTCCCATGTTTGAGACCCGGAGAGGAAAGGCAATATACATTTAATAAATTCTTTTCTCTTTTTACTTGTTCTCAAATTTTCGATACGAATAGCTGGAAGATATTTTTTAAAATCCTCTAATGGATAACTAATCAGATCAGGGAAAGAAGCGTATTCAATAATTCGTTTAAGTTTATATTCTCCGGAAATATTAGAAGCTCCATCCCAAAAATATTTATCTATTTGTTTTTGCATAAGCAATCATCCGGTTGATAAGATTTGTTACAAAATCGTTGAAGCTCTTTGAATTTATAGAACGTTTCGTTAATACCGTACCTTCCAATTTGTGACCGCTAAGGGCGGTAAGCATCCCTTCATAATCCAAGGGCACAATTTTGTATTCCGTCCATTTAGCAATTTGTTCAAATTTTTTTTCAAACATCAAATCGTTCCTTATATTAAATTGAACCGAGCTAAAAACAGCGTCATAAAAAATAGCTTTTTCAAAATTCTATAGTAATGCGGCGAATGAATCCGCAATAAAGACAATTTGAACATCCACAGAACCATTAAACCACGGCATTAATATACTCAATGTAATATAAATTTTAAATGGAAATTTTTCAGGAAAGCAATAATTAATTTTAAAATTAAATTTTATGTTTGGTTTTATTGTTGTAATTATTTTAATTTTAACAAGCTTTTATCTCAAACAGTGGAAATATAAGATGAATGAACGATTCACGAACGCCCCTGCCCAAGTCCTTCTCTTTTTTAAAGAGAGGCCGTCCCTGCCTCCCGATTAATCGGGACGGCGCCTTAGGCGGAGGCAGGGATTTAGGGTGAAGTTCTCTTCTCTTTCATTATAATAATTAACACAGATAATATGAAAAGAAACCTATATCATTTCATTATATTATTTCTGGTTTTTGCATCATTTATATATGCATCCGGCGAAGAACGTCCTAAAATCGGATTGGTCCTTTCCGGCGGAGGCGCTCGCGGTTTAGCCCATATCGGTATTTTAGAGATGATTGATTCGCTGCAAATCCCAATTGATTATATTGCGGGAACAAGCATGGGCGGCGTTGTCGGGGCGCTTTATGCCATTGGGTACGGCGGACTCGAAATTGAAAAAATTACACGGAGCAGTGACTGGCAGGAACTGTTTACCGATACCCCCGCGCGCGCTGAATTGCCTTATTTACAAAAAAAGGATGACGGTAAATATCAGTTTGAATTTGGTATTAAAGGATTTACTCCGGTTATTCCAAGCGGACTAATCAGCGGTCAGAAAATTTCATTACTTTTTTCAAATCTAACAGTTTCCGCTGAATATATCTCCGACTTTGATCAATTTTCCATCCCTTTCCGCTGTGTCGCCGCAGATTTAATTACCGGCAACGAAGTGATTTTAAAAAGCGGCTCAATTTCCAAGGCTATGCGGGCAACTATGTCTATACCAAGTGTATTCAGCCCGGTTGAATGGGGCGATTCGCTTTTAGTCGACGGCGGGATTATAAATAACTTACCAGTAGATGCAGCGCGCGATATGGGCGCGGAAATAATTATTGCCGTTAATGTAGGCACGCCGATGAAAAAGAGAGAAAATTTAAACTCTATGGTGCAAATTCTTGAACAATCATTTTATCTGCCGGGATACCAGCGTGAAGAAGAAAATATTAATATAAGCGATATAATTATTACGCCAGGTTTAAAAGGATATTCTTCATCCGATTTTGACGACTCAGATATAAAACGAATCATTCAGATTGGAAAAGAAGCGGCAGCCAGGCATAAACTCGAACTAATAGAGCTAAAAGAAAAATACCATCTTACTACAGGACAAGACACAACAGTCGATGAGTTTCAACTGACCAATCAAATAATTCATGGGATATCTATTACAGGAAACACAAGTCTTCCTTTTAAATTCCTTTATAAATTATTTGATATAAGGCCCGGCGATATATTTGACGCCGTTAAGTTTAAAAATAAACTTGCTGAGATAAGAACTTCCGGTCTTTTTAATTCTGTTGATTATCAAATCCGGCGTAAAAGCGCATATTTAATTCGATTAATAATTATTGTTAAAGAAAAGAAAAAGCCGTTAATCCATGGAATAACTATTACCGGAAATGAATCTTTACCATTTAAATTCATCTATCGCCTGCTTAGGATTAAGCCTCTTGAAATATTTGAACCGGAAAAAGTAAATAGGAGAATTAATGAACTATACAGTTTAGGCTATTTCGAAACGATTAATTATGAAATAGAACCTGTTGCCGAGGGAAGAATACGGCTTAATATCAAAGTTAAAGAACGCCCCGAAAGAAAATTACGCGTGGGTTTCCATTATGATAATTTTTATAAATTAGTAGGCGCTGCAAGCTTACAGGCAACTAATTTATTAGTCCCAGGCGTCAGGTTTGAATTAATTCTGCAATTTGCCGGCTTAAAGCGCTTTCAATGGCGGGTCTCTTATCCTTCCCGCACTTTAAATTTTCCGGTCAGTCCTTATCTGCAATTAAATTACAAAGACATTCCGGTTAATATTTATGAAGAGGAAGGAAGTAAAATCACTTCTTACCATGACCGGTCTACTGCCGCTGCCGCAGGTATTAATTTATTGTTAGGCAAGTTTGCTTCCGTCGAAGTTGAATACAATATTGAATATATGAATATTAAACCCGATATTGCGTTCCCCGATCCCATACAATTTCCATCATGGAAAGATCAATTAAAGAAATTACAAATTCGATTAAGTTTCGATATATTAGATGATGTTATTCTGCCGCGAAAAGGATTTGTCCTGAAAGCAAATTATGAAGCAAGTATGAAGGATTTATATTCTGATATCAATTATGATAAATTTGATCTGCTCTACGACCAATATTTTACTTTCTATAAGAGACATACAATTCGTTTTAATGGATCTTATTACTGGGGAAGCGAGGGCTTGCCCGAATATAAATGGCATTACACGGGCGGGGCGGAATCTTTTATCGGTTTTGATTATTGTCAACTTGCCGGGATTAAATTTAATATTTTGCGATTCGAATACCGCTATGAACATAAAAAGGATATTTTTCTAAAGGCAATCTTTAACATTGCTAACAATCAATATAAATTTCCCATGGGTATTGAAATTGCCGATACATTTTGGGGATACGGTATAGGAGTTAAATTTTTGTCCATAATCGGTCCTTTTGAATTTATTTACGCCAGGGGACACAGAAGCTATTTTGAACCTTTAAAGATGCGCAATATGTTTTACTTTCAAGCCGGCTGCAAGTTGTAAGTTTTTAACCCACACCCTATGGGTAAAAAAAACAATAAACTTTTCCTGATGATCTGGACACATTAGTGCATCCTTTGTTTGGCGTGGGAGCGTATGTGAGTTTATAAAAAACAATTTTATAGATATTGAGCACACGTTTCCTATCTACTCCTTAAATCAAAAATCGTTAATCTTATATCGTAAATCGAATTGATTTAAGAATGATGGTTATTGGTTTTCCATAGGAATCCTTCGGAGATCATAAATCGCTAACCGTTGATCGTCAATCGTATATCGAAAGAGAAGTACGATTAGTGATTAATTAGTAATTTAAGATTGAAGAAATAAAAGATTGTATATTTTCAATCATATATCGTCACGATTAATCAAGATAGATCGAAAGAGAAGTATGATTAATGATTTTCCACAGAACTCTTTTGAATAAGGCTTAAGAAGTTCTTTTCCTTTGAAATATCAATAAATTTTATTAACTATAAATTAACATTTGGAGGTATTGTGAACGAATCATATTCAATTAGTCCTAACGGCGAAAAATATTCTTTACCCAAACCTGAAGATTATAAGCAGGAATTTGAAACGTTAAACCGGCGGGTGCAGCAAGAGCGTAAACAGGGACGCGAGATTGTTGTCGTAATGGGAGTCGGATTTGTGGGAGCGGTTATGGCGGCTATAGTGGCTGATACTGTCGACGCAAAAGGCAGCCCATCCAAATTTGTAATCGGCATGCAGCGTCCGAGCGTGCGCAGTTTCTGGAAAATCCCTATGCTTAATAAAGGCATCTCTCCGGTTAAGGCGGAAGATCCGGAAGTAGAACCTATGATCCGTCGTTGTGTAAAAGAAAAACAAACGCTCATTGCCACCTTTACTTATGAGGCTCTGTCTTTAGCCGATGTTGTGGTTGTTGATGTGCAATGTGATTATTTAAAAGAATCTTTGGGAAATGTCCGGAACGGCAGAACGGATATGGAAGCTTTGGAAAAATCCATTGGCGTCATTGCCCAGCACATTCCACCCGAAGCGCTTGTTTTGATTGAAACCACAGTAGCGCCGGGAACAACCGAGCAGGTGGCGTATCCAATCATGAAAAAGATTTTTAAAAAACGAGGCATAACCACTGATCCGCTTTTAGCTCACAGTTATGAAAGAGTGATGCCGGGTCGTGATTATGTAGCCAGTATCCGTGATTTCTGGCGGGTATGCGCCGGCATAAATGAAGAGTCCAAAAAACGGGTTGTTAAATTTTTAAATGAAGTGTTGAATACGGATGAATATCCGCTTACGGTTATGGATAGACCTATTGAATCTGAAACCTCAAAAATAGTTGAAAACAGCTACCGCGCAACTATTCTGGCATTTTTAGATGAATGGAGTCTTTTTGCCGAGCGCAACGGCGTGGATTTAATGAAGGTTATTAAGGCGGTTAAAGTGCGTCCTACGCATAGTAATATTATTTTTCCGGGTCCCGGCATCGGCGGCTACTGCCTGCCAAAAGACGGTGGTCTTGGCGTTTGGGCTTACAAACATATACTGGGTTTTGAAGATGACATTTTCAAAATCACTCCCATGGCGATTGATATTAATGATACCCGTGGACTGCATGCCGCGCAGCTTTGCCGCGACGCTTTGCGCAATATGGGCCAGCCGATAGCCGCCGCCGAAATACTTATCCTTGGCGCCGCCTACCGCGAAGACGTTGGCGATACGCGTTACTGCGGTTCGGAAATTATTATTCGTAAATTGGCTGAAATGGGCGCTGAAATCCGTGTGCACGATCCTTATGTACAGCACTGGTGGGAATTTGAGCAGCAGGATACTTATCCGGGCGCAGGACATAGTAAATCCCGTTTTTTTCGAAATCAGGAAAAATTGAAAGAATTGCGTATTGAAACGGATTTAAACAAAGCCTTAAATGAAACGCAGGCAGTGATCCTTGCAGTTCGCCACGAAGCATACTTAAAACTTGATGCGGATGAAGTTGTTAAAGCCATTGGACAGCCGGCGGCTATTATTGACTGTTTTGGTATTTTAAGCGACGATCAGATCCGTCGTTATTTTCAATTAGGCTGCGAAGTTAAAGGACTGGGACGCGGTCATATTCAGCGTATTAAAGAAGAAGTTAGAAAAGCTTAAAAAAAAGAAAGACCTCAAAGGTTTTCAAAAACCTTTGAGGTCTTTTCCTTATCTTATTAAAACCATTTTCTTAATAGTTACATTTTTCCCGGCTGTTAACTTATAATAGTATGTACCCGATGCAGTTTGCTGCCCGCTTTCATTTCTGCCGTCCCAACTTTTTTGATGAATTGTTCCGCTTGTCATCGGTACGTTGTTGTAGAGCGTCTTAGTAAGTTGTCCCAGATTGTTATAAATATGTAAAGAAACAGGGGCGTCTTTCTCTAACGTAAAACGAATAGTTGTAGAAGGATTAAAAGGATTGGGAAAATTGCCTATAAGTTCAAATTTATTTACTAATAACTTGTCGCCCGTCGTGGATGAAACACAATTAGTAACTTGCACATCGTCAATCGCCCAGCCCCAGGCGTTGGTATTAGCGTCGGCAAAAAGACGGTAACGTAAATAAATTTTATCATTAATTGGATAATACAAAGTCAAATCAATGTAATGATTTTGCATCATGGATTCATTGCCGCTGCCGCTGTTATCGTAAGCCTCCTGCCATGAACTGTTAAAACGGGCGTCATAAGGCGTAACTAATATTTCCCAGTTGTATCCGTCGTTTGTGCCTTCCACTGTTACATAATCCCGCATATTTTCATCCGGATAGGCAGAGCCTGGATCGCCGGGCTCTACAATAGCGACGTCGCTGTAGTTTAACGCCGCGCCTGATTTAATAATAACCGGCGTGCCTAAATAACCGGTATGATAAGCGCCGTTTACATAAGGGTGATTTGAATTAAGCAGCGCTGTGCTGAATCCGCTTGTTTCCGCCGCGTGCAAATCTCCGAAGAAGGTTTTACATATTTCTGTAATATCTTACTTATAACATTTTCATTTACAAATTAAATTTATAAATGTGTTCAGTTTCTGTTTAGTTGTAGCCTTAAT
>JAUXGF010000436.1 GCA_030622395.1 Calditrichaceae bacterium | reverse complement strand
TGTGCTTTTACTGGTGATATATGCGCTGCTGGTATGAATAGGGAGTGGGGATTTTTAAACTTTTTACGAAGCCGTCAAAAAGAGCCGTCAAAAAGAGTAGTCACCAATCTGCCGCCTAAATCAAATATGCGCAAAGTAATATGAGTATTTTCACCGCCGCCGCTGTATTCAATTTTTATCCTCTCGCCTCTGTCCGGGACAAATGGTTTGTTTTCAACTTTTAGTATAACGGGATTCCCGTCAAATGACGGTTTATAGATATCTTCCTGATAGCCTAACAGAACCTGACCGGCGTTATTGTATACACTGATCACTCCATTAGCAATTACAAAATCTCCTGCTTCAAAACCGGAAAAATCCAGATTTGCAGTATCCCATATCCGCAAGGTTACAGTTCCGGACCCATCGTCGATATCAAGGTTAACGCCGCCGCCTGCTGATTCCATACTTTTTATAGCGCCCTGTACTTTAATAAAGCTGCCTTCATACAAAGTTGTCGACGCTTCATAGGTAGTAATTTTCTGAACGCCAAGCAATTCGGCGTTTGTTTTTAAAATGGTAGTGGTATAATCTACTATTTCCAACTTACCGTCGTACTCGTCTAATTCTCCTTCCATAACGACCAGGTTGCCGCGTTTTATATCCGGATCTAAATTCCCGGTACGATATATATTTAAGCCGCAGCCGGATTCATCTTGAATGTAGGCGTCGGTAAAACTTGTTCGAATTACTCCCGCGCCAATCGTAATAACGCCTTTAATAGATATTTTATCGCCCGGCTTAAGTTCCCGCGCTTCGGCAATAGAAATTGTAGCGACGCCGGTTCCTTCCCCGACTAATATAACCGGACTGTTTTCTATCTCAGTTAAGCTGCCTCCCGCAGAAGCAGTTTTAATAATAAAAACAGAAGCGGTGTCAACGTTGGGAGTGTTTAGGTTAGAAATAGTTACTTGCCCGTTGTTTGTTTCGGTAAGCGCAATATTAGTCAATGTAATTGTATTGCCGTCAATATCCTTTACGGCTTCGCCAAAAGCGCCGCTTCCGCTTACGTCATCACCGCTGCCTGTCCATCCCCAATATGACGGGATAGTAATAGAGACTTCGGCAACCGTATCTTCACTGGTAGCGGTAAAATTAAAAGCCAGCTCTATTGTCTGTGATGTATCTACTTCTCCCGGTTCAACTGTTACTGTCCCGCTGCCGTCAGCGCTTATAGTCAATTCCGTTTTATAGATATCTTCCTGGTAAGCAGCTAATAATTGAGGGGATGATTCGTATTGATCGATAACCGCATGTACGCCGATGGTATCACCTGCATTAAAATCTTCTAAATTTAATCCTGCGGAATCCCAGATTCGCAGTTGAATATCTCCGCTGCCGTCGTTGATTGTAATATTTGTGCCTTCGCCTATACCCGCGGCTTTATCATTAATAATACCGGCGGTTTGTATCATGCTGCCTTCACGGGAAATATCTCCCGCCTGTGCCGTTGACATTACAGCTATATTTGGCACTTCGTTTCCGCTGGAAAGAACTTCAACGGAATAATTTTCAATTTGGGTTGTTCCGTCGTATTCACCGACAATGCCTGTTACTTTTATTAGATTGCCGCGTACAAAATTTGCATCTACCACTTCTTTATAGATATTAATACCCCATCCCGATTCGTCTTGAATGTAGGCGTCGGTCCAGCCGGTTGTTGTTATGCCTGCGCCAATGGAAACCACAGCCGTAACAGTAACCGTCTTCCCTTGATAGATTGATTGATTTTCCTGAATATCTTTTATGGTTAACAATGACTGCACATTAACGGTGGGATGTGAGGCAATGTCGGTCAGAGAGCCGCCTTCAACAGCCGTTTTAACGATAAATGTAGAAAGTTCACTTTCAGAAGGCGCGGTAGTATTTTTTATGATTAATTCAGCGGTTTGCGTATCGGTGACCTGGGCGTTTTCCACTAAAATTTCATTACCGTTTACGCTGACACTTGCGCCTGAAAATCCGGACCCGCTGATTTGTACATCCGAAGCGCTTTGACTCCAGCTCCAGCTTGAAGGTACAATTACCATAACGGAATCCAATGGATAAGCGGCGGTTCCGGTTATTGTAAACGTCAAATCTGTTTGCGTTGAAGGATCCACTTCAGTCGGCGAAACCTCAGCCGTGCCGCTACCGTCGCCGGGATTCTCGGCAAAAAAGCCGGGCGCCGGGCTGCCAACGCTGAACGACTCTGTCCAGTTTTCGCTTGTTTCATCGTGACCGGTTATGCCGTTGCCTGCGCTTGATGTTTCATTTGATTCCGCAACACCGCTTCTTTGAAAACTATTGCCGTCTCCGGGCGCAGTCAAATAGCTTTGCGAGGCTGCCGCGGTTTCATTGGCGTATTGCGTTGAATCAGAGCCGCCGTCAGGACCGTCTATTGCAACCCCGCTTTTATCGATTCTATTAGTAGCAAAAAAACTCCAGTTAACATAATCGACGTCTTGTACAAGGTCCGTCTGTCCGTCCCAACAAAATAAAATGACAATTTCCTGACTTTCAAATTTGGCATTGTCGTTACTCATGAAGGTAATCATATCCGCCGCGCCGGAATTTGCAATTATCTCATAGTCAGCCTGTTTGCCAAAAGCGCTTTCAAAGCCGCTCCCATCCAACGCGACAGTTAAGTTTCCTTTTGGGTTTATAGCAGAACCGGCAGGAAAGCGCACAATAAAATCTTTGTCGTTTGAATTGTATGTTGACTTGACTATTTCGTAATAAGTATTATAATCCGCCAAATAATAATTTTCCAATGATTTTTCCGCAGGCGTAGGATTGTAGATTTCTACAAAAGCCTGCGATTCATTCCCCGATTGGGGTATTAAAACTTCGGTGATTAATAAATGGTCCTGGGAAAACACTATAAAGGGAATAAAAAAGAGGGTTAAGAAAAGTTTCATGCAGAACACTCCTTAAAAAGCAATGTTGATCGATATTGTTATAGATCGAATGATTTTTTAATTTTAGAAAAGAACATTCAAATTTACTTTTGCT
>JAUXGF010000476.1 GCA_030622395.1 Calditrichaceae bacterium | reverse complement strand
CCTGCGGGACTAATTGAACTATTATATATCTCGTCCCCACCAATAAATTGGTGGGCTATTTTCAATCGTCCCTTATGGGACTATATTCCAGCAATATTTTTGAATAACTTGGACCAAACAATTTGTTCGCTCCTTATCCTTAAGTTGACGCCTATGGGACCGATCGGGATAGTTGTTTACATGAAAGCTTAAAATTTTAAACGTCTAAAGTGGGCTAAAATTAAAATATTATTCCTATCAGAAGCATAAAAATAATTTTAGGCATTTTAGTTCACTTTTAATTACTTTTCACTTTCATAGAAACCTTTAGCGCTTTCTTGTATTTTTAATAAGGCTGCGGATGGTTTAAAACGCTGTCCAAATTCTTTTTCAAATACATCTAATTGATTTACTATATTATCCAGTCCCTCGCTTTCCGCATATTTCAGCAGACCGCCGCGAAAAGGGGCAAAACCGGTTCCGAAAATCATACCGACGTCCACATCTCTCGGACGCAAAGCGATCCCTTCTTCCAGGCAGCGCGCCGCCTCATTAATCATCGGGTAGACCATGCGCTTTGCCAACTCAGTTCCGGATAAATATGATCTTTCTTTAAGCGTAATAAATTCTTTTATAGATGGATCGTCTTCCTTTTTACGTCCCTTATAGCGGTAAAAGCCCCGTCCGTTTTTCTTGCCCAGCCGGTCGGCGTCGACCATTTTTTGCAGAAGATCCGATTCAGCCATGCGGTCAGCCATTGTTTCCTGTAATATTTTAGCCACTTTAAAAGCAACGTCGACGCCTACTTCGTCGAATAATTCAATCGGGCCCATGGGCATACCAAACTTGAGCATGGCTTTATCAATTTCGGCAACGCTGTGCCCTTCTTCTAACAGAGAGATTGCTTCAACCATATACGGTAGCAGCAAACGGTTGACTAAAAAGCCGGGTCCGTCATTAACCACTATTGGCGTTTTGCCCATTTTTTTTGATAGATTAAAAACAGTGGCGACAGCTTCATCCGATGAGCGCTTACCGCGAACTATCTCGACTAAAGGCATGCGGTGCACCGGATTAAAAAAGTGCATACCAACAAAACGATCTTTCTTTTTAATAGCTTCAGCCATATCATCCACTAATAGTGATGAAGTATTAGTAGCGATTACTGTATTTTCACCGACATAATTTTCCAGTTCGGTCAGGATTTTTTTCTTTATATTCAAATCTTCAACAATAGCTTCCACCACTAAGTCGGTGTTTTTAAAACCGCTGTAATCGACTCCCCCGGAAATGCGAAGCATAATTTGTTTGTACTCATATTTTGAAATACGCCGGCGTTTCAATTGACTTTTTAAAACCTGCGCCGCCTGTTGATACGCTTTAGCTACGGCGTCGTAATTAATATCTTTAACCCGAACCTGTATCTCTTTGCTTGCAAAAAGCTGGGCAATTCCGCCGCCCATTACGCCGGCGCCCAAAACTCCCGCTTTATTTATATCTTTTCCTGAAATACTTTCGTTTGAAGTTCCGTTTTCCTTTTTAATTTCCTGTGTCCATAAAAATAGTTGGATAAGATTTTTTGATATTTGTGTGCAAACAAGTTCGCCAAGCGCCCGCGCTTCAATTTCCAATCCTTTCTTAACAGACATTTTATAAGTTTTCTTAATCGTCTCCAGCGCCTTTATTGGAGCAGGATAGTGTCCCTTTGACTTTTTTAACACAATTTTTTTTGCCTGTGAAAATAAAATGCGGCGTCCTAAAATATTTTTTTCTAAAAGTAAACTGACAAGACCCTTGGGTTTACGGCGTTTGATATATTTCTTTGTTTTGCCGTCAATAACTTCTCCGGTAAATTCAACCGCCTTTTCCAATGCCCATTCGGCGGCGATCACCTTATCAACCAGTCCGACTTTCCATGCTTTTTTGGCGTTTAAATTTCTTCCCGTTAGAATAATATCAAACGAGCGCTGTAAGCCGATAAGTTTCGGCAAACGCACTGTGCCGCCTAAGCCGGGCAGTATTCCTAAATTAACTTCAGGGAGAGCGATTTTTGTTTTAGGGCTGTCGGTGGCTAAGCGATAAGTACAGGCTAAACTCAACTCTGTTCCCCCGCCCATGCAAGCGCCGTCAATCACGGCTACTGTAGGGAAGGGAAGATTGGCAAATTGATCAAATATTAGTTGTCCATTATGCGCAGTTTCATATCCGCTCTGTTCATCATTAATATCTTTAATCTCGCTTATATCAGCCCCTGCTATAAAAATGCCTTCTTTTTTACTCATCAATAATAAACATTTTAAATCCGTTTGATTTTTTAATTGATCAATATGACCGGAAAGTTCCATCATTACTTCTGTGGAAAGCTTGTTTATTTTCTCACCTTCCAGATCAAAATATAAAATACCGATTGATTGACCGGTTTTTTCAAATTTAAATGCTTTAGCCATAAAGCTGTTTCCTTAAATTGTTATTGATATATTTAATAAATGTTCACTTACCGTGATGGCAATTAGTATTAGCCTGTAAAATTTGTAATGTTTTACTTTTTTGAAAAAATGGAACACGGATAACGCCCGTAGTACTGATAAACTGGAAATATCAAATCTTAAATAATAAATTGCAATTCTTTAGGATTCAGTTCTTTTGCGCTCCCAACCTGAGTCTGGCAGTTATCAATTAAAAAATTCAT
>JAUXGF010000236.1 GCA_030622395.1 Calditrichaceae bacterium | reverse complement strand
ACAGAACGACATGGCTACGATCCGACTTTGTAATAGGCGGGGGCATTGGAATCGCTCCTTTGCGCTTTTTAGTAAAGGCGTTAGATAAATCTAAAAAACGCTTTGTTACTTTGCTTGGGGCTTTAAATCAAAAAGAAATAATTTTTAAAGATGAATTTGAAAAAATCACACCGTGTTATTTTACCACAGATGACGGCAGTTTTGGAAAGAGGGGACTGGTTACCGATGATTTAGAGAATATTATTAAGAAAGAAAAAATAGAGTATATATATGCTGCTGGACCTGAACAGATGTACCTGCCGATCATTAAAATTGCCGGTAGGTTAAATATTCCTTTTCAGATTACTTTCGAGCGTTATATGAAATGCGGCATTGGTATATGCGGACAGTGCGTTATGGACGGCTCGGGCGTCCGCCTGTGCGTAGAAGGACCGGTTTTAACCCAAAAGGAAGTTCAAGATATTACAGAGATTGGTTTGCCGCACCGCGATGCCTGCGGGAGGCGCTCGGCTTTATAAGTTTCATTATTTAGAAAACGTTTTATTTGAATTTGGTAGTGTCAAAAGTTATATGAAAAAATGAAAAAGTTTGATATCCATAAAAAAGGTTTTCTTAGGCATAAACAACAAAGATTGATGAACATGTTTCCCCTTAGAAAAGGGGATTAAGGGGTTGTAAAAACTGCTAGTTAGTACAATGTGCCGGATTAAGTAGAAACATGCGGTTAATTAACTCATTTTTTTTGTAAACACATTAGAGACAACCCCCTTACCCCCTTTCTTAAGGGGGAATTAGTTTAAACCATTTAAAAGTATGAAGTTAATTCAAGAATTAATGAAAACTTTTAACACTAATTTTGAATTCAAAAAGGAGTAAAGATGAAAGCTTCAAAATCATTTTTAGCGATACTATTATTTATATTGTTTTATCAGACAATATTATTCGGTCAAAATCAGATTCCAAAAAATATTGCAATCCTGCCTTTTAACGCTGTCGGCGTCGATCCGATATTTGTCCAAAGCGCAGAAACTATTTTAAGGCTTGAATTACAAAGATTAGGCGCTGTGGATATTATATCTGAAAAACAAACAATCCAGGCTCTGCCGGAAGAAATATGTATGTATGCAGACTGCGCTCTAAAAATCGGAAAAGAGCTGTCCGCATCTCATGTATTAATTTGCAATCTATCGGCTTTGGGAGAAAAGATAATCGTCTACTTTTCAATTGTCGACGTTGATTCCGCAAGAATTGTTTTGAACGATCAAACCACCGCTTCTAATATTGAGGATTTAGACGTCGTAATGAAACGTATCGCCATGAGTATATTGACCAATGAACCGATTGAAAAAAATGCAGAGGTTGGCACAATCACGCAAAACGAGACAAAGATTCCCCGCCGCAGAGGCTCGCGTAATTTTATTGGATTATCCTTTGGTTATCTTTATCCTCAAAATGGGTATGATAATTCCCAAAGATCTTTTTGTATGGATTTCCGGACAGGCTATGAAATGAATAAGTTTACAGTGGGCATGCTGCTTGCGGCGCGTAAAGGTTTTGCTATGAATGTTTTCAGTTCATACCTTTTCTCAAAAAAAGATATTTGCCCTTACGCAGGCGGCGCCTTTGGTTTCCATTGGGTTTCTCATAATGATATTTACGACGATAATTATTACTATAATGATAATGACAATAAAAAAAGCGATGGTTTTGAATTAACGGTAAATGGCGGCGTTAGATTTTTTAGAACATACAATTTTCAAATCATTACTAATATAGCTTATTCATATACTTTTAATGATTATGACGACCAGGCTCTTATTTTTACAATAGGTCTGCTGCATTAGTTTTAAGATATAAAGAATACCCGCTTTTTTAGAGAAACTTGATTAATTACCGCTTGAACAAAAAAGCGCTTTTTTGTCATTTCGAGCGAAGGGAGAAATCTATATCTTCAATAATCGCAATGGTTGTAAGATTTCTCACCATCCCAAAGCGTCAGGATTCGAAATGACAGTTTTGGCTAGTTTTCGTTCAGGCGCTAATAAAATGGAGGAAAATATGAAAAATCGCATTAATCTAATCATTACATCATTTTTTATCTTTTTTAATTTTGCAGCTATTCAAGCGCAGCCGGTTAAAATTACTGCAACGGATGGCGAGGCGGGCGATCATTTCGCTAGTTCAGTTTCTATTTCCGGCGATTATGCAATAGCGGGCGCTGATTGGGAAGATGAAAAAGGAACTTATGCCGGATCGGCTTACATCTTTAAATGTAGTGGTGAAAGTTGGGCACAGCAGACTAAGCTAATTACCGATGACGGCGAACTTATGGACTTTTTTGGAGAGTCCGTTTCTATTTCCGGCGATTATGCAATTATCGGCGCCGAAGGGGATGATGATAGAGGCAATTATGCCGGCGCCGCTTATATTTTTAAAAGAGACGGGGAAAGCTGGACACAACAGCAAAAACTGACCGCTAGCGATGGGGCGGAACGCGACTATTTTGGCAAGTCTGTTTCCATATCCGGCGATTACGCAATAGTGGGCGCATATTGCGATGACGACAGCGGAGGCGACTCAGGCTCGGCTTATATCTTTAAAAGAGATGCAGAGGTTTGGACGCAGCAGGCAAAGCTTATTGGGGACAGCGTCGCAGCAAGCGACTGGTTTGGAAGGGATGTTTCCATATCCGGTGATTATGCCATTATAGGCGCTTTCGGGGATGGCGATAATGAATATGACGCCGCCGGCGCAGCTTACATCTTTAAGCGAAACGGAACTGATTGGACAGAGCAGATAAAATTAATTGCCGGCGACCGCGCTTACAATGATTTATTCGGAAGATTTGTTTCCATATCCGGCGAATATGCAATAGTCGGCGCTTATTGGGATGATGACAAGGGTAATAATTCCGGTTCGGCTTACATATATAAACGAGACGGAGAACTTTGGACTCAGCAGGCAAAGATAACCGCAGACGATGGTGCAGAAGACGGTTATTTCGGAGGGTCCGTTTCAATTTTTGGCGAGTATGCAGCCATCGGAACTTATGTTAATGAAGACGATACCACTCCTTCCGGCTCTGCATATATTTTTAAACGGAGCAGGGAAGCATGGTCTCAGTATTCCAAGCTGACAGATGAATTTGGCGGTCCTGTTTCCATTAACGGCAGTTATGCTATTGCCGGCGCCTGGTGGGGCGATGACAAAGGAGAAAATTCCGGTCTTGCTCATATTTATAATGTCGCAGGTATGGCGCCCAACAATCCGCCTGTGGTTGCTCATAAAATTGCCGATCAGGTTCAGCAAGTTGATTTTGCAACTTATGCTGTAACTGATTTAGATACGGTTTTCAGCGATCCGGATGGCGACGTTCTTAATTACACGGAAATCAGCGGTAGTGATATAGTAGTAACTATTAACGGCTCATTATTGGAATTGGGTTCAACGCCCGGATTTGCCGGTAGCTGCCAGGTAATTGTTTCGGCAAGCGATAGTGAATATTCCATAAGCGATACTTTTATGGTAACAGTAGAAGGCAATGTGTTATATGTTACGCCCTCTTCACAAAGTATACAGGCAACGAGCGTTAGAACAAGCTTTTATGTTTATAATACAGGCCCCGGCGGAGGTACAATGAATTGGACGGCGGCGGCAAACGATTCATGGTTAACGATTGTCCGCGGCAGCTCCGGAACGAACAGCGGGTTGATCACTGTTGATCATGGATCAAATTCAGGCGCACAAAGAAGCGGATCAATTACAATTACAGCGCCGGGGACTATGAACAGTCCGCAAACTGTTAATATCACGCAAGGCAGTGGATTAACTGAGGGCGAGACAAAAATTGTCGCCGACGACGGTAATGAAGACGATAATTTTGGCGGTGCTGTATGCATCTCCGGGGAATACATTATAGTGGGCGCATATTCTCAGGATACTTTTGAAGATGAATCGGGCGCAGCTTATATTTTTAAAAGGGAAGGGGAAAGTTGGACACAGCAGGCAAAGTTAATCAGCGACGGCAGTATGTTAGATGACAGATTTGGTAATTCGGTTTCTATTGATAATGATTATGCTGTTGTCGGAGCTTGCAGAGATAGCGTTAGCGCAAAAGCTTCCGGCTCAGCCTATATTTTTAAACGAAACGGCGCTCTTTGGACACAACAGGTAAAACTGACTGCAAGCGACGGCGATACGAATGATATTTTTGGCGGTTCGGTTTCTATTTCCGGCGATTATGCTGTTTTAGGAGCTGAGGGTGATGATGATAACGGCAGCGACGCCGGCTGCGCTTACATCTTTAAAAGGGATGGGGAAAGCTGGAATCAGCAAAGTAAATTGCTTGCCGATGACGGCGCTAAATATGACGACTTTGGCAAATCTGTCTGCATTAGCGGGGATTACGCCATAATTGGAGCCGAAGGGGTCGGGCAATACGGCGCCGCATATATTTTTAAACGTGACGGTGAAAACTGGACTCAGCAGGCAAAGTTAATAGACGCTGATAGTGTAACTGGCGATCACTTTGGGGAGTCTGTTTCTATTTCCGGCGATTATGCCATTGTAGGCGCTTCATGGGGCGGTGAAAACCGTTCGGGATCAGCTTACGTTTTTGTACGAAACGGCGATCAATGGACCCAGCAGGCAAGATTAGCCGCTAAAGACTCTTCGGGATGGGATTATTTTGGCAAGCCCGTATATATTTCCGGCGATTATGCAATTATGGGTTCTTCCTGGGATGACGACAACGGCGGTTATTCCGGTTCTGCTTATATTTTTAAAAGAGATGGAGGCAGTTGGGTTCAACACCAAAAAGTGACTGCCGGCGACGGCGCTGTGCGTGACTTTTTCGGCAGGTCCGTATCCGTTTGGGAAGATTATGCTGTTGTTGGATCATATTTAGATGACGACAATGGCGATAATTCCGGCTCTGCCTATGTTTACCGTATTGACAGCGTCGGAATGGGAATACCGTCTCACGAACCAATGATTCCTCATAGCGCTGTTCTTTATCAAAACTATCCTAATCCATTTAATCCTGAAACTACAATAAAGTATAAACTGAAAAGCGGGTATAACGGCGCGGTTAAAATAACTGTTTACAATATCAGGGGGCAAATAGTTAAAGAACTTGTAAACAAAGTTCAAAAAGCGGGGGACTATACCATAAAATTCAACGCCGCCGCTTTATCAAGCGGAATCTATTACTACCTTATTAAAACAAAAGATTTTAAAATGGTTAAGAAGATGGTATTGTTGAGATAATATAAAAAGTTAGCCGAGGTAATAATTCCCCTCTTGGGAGGGGCTAGGGGTGGGTT
>JAUXGF010000376.1 GCA_030622395.1 Calditrichaceae bacterium | reverse complement strand
TAATCCGTGAAAATCTGTGTCATCAGTGTTATCGGCGTTCTATTAAATCTTTAAAAGTAAAATGAATTATGCTCAAAAAATTGCTGACTGGTCGGGAAGAAATCTTTTAACGTCAATAAAGACAATATCCCGACGATTCGGGATCGTTAAAAGATCCTCGAAATGATAGGAAAAACACTAGAGCAACACTCTGTTCATCGGGATTTGTTTTGTGATTTTAGGCTGATAATTTATCATTACTTTCCCGACCATTCGGGAAATGTTTTATTCAAATAGATACTGGTTGGAACGGAAATCCCGCCCTTACGGGAATACTGATTACCAGTTACCAATTACTGATCACCGATTACCGGTTACTTAATTTTCTTCATCCAGTATCCAGCATCCAGTATCCAGTATCGCTTTCATTAATTAATTTGAAAGCTATGTTCTTTATGACGTTGGTTCTTTAAACCAATGTTGGCGCAATTCTTCTTCTTTTTGTTTGCGATAATCTACAGCCAGCTCAAACGCTTCATCCCTTGTTCTGTCGGACGTTACATAATATTTCTTTGTACGACCCTTACCGTTTTCACTCCATGTTGACTGAAAATAATGTACGTTTCTGCCCCTGGATATGGTTTTAACTTCATTAACGCCGACAACTCCGCTTGTATTATTTTTCGGAGGTTTTTCAAAAAAAGGTCTTTGGCTGCCCGCCCTGCTATCCTTCTTATTAAGTTCAGAGACCATCTTGTTGTGATCACGGAAAACAATAGCGTTTTTTAATGCCTTGTTTTTCCCTCCATATACCCCGTCGCTGAACAGCTTTGAACAAAACACGCCCTTGTCCGCATAAATACGCACATACCAGCCATGCGTATTGCTTGAATCAATACGGCTAATACCCCAATACTTTTTACGCATAGTATTACTTTGTTCTTAGTTTGATTAAATTATAATTTCTTAAATTCGCAAAACCACAATATTAAATAAAAGCAATAATAATATATAAAATACTGTTATTCTATGCCAGTTTTTTAAAATAAAAAACATAGCGCCGCGTCTGCCGTTTGGCATGGAGCAAATAATTAATTAATAGCCACCAAGTCTCAAAGGCACAAAGGTAAAAATATATAAGTTTTTATTCATGTTCGCCCGTAGGCGAATCCGCCCTTTGGCGTGATCTTGGTGTCTTTGTGACAAATATTTTCCGAAGCTTCGGGTCTATACAATAAAATAAAACCTCAGTGACTGGGTAGGGAATTTATTTGAGTGTATATTTGGAATAACTTACCCTGCCAACCGCTAACCGCCGCTTCCTTGAAAAGTTATATGCCTAAAGCTGTTAAATCCATATTCATATCTATGGCTTATTCAAAAAAGGAACTACTTTTTCCCCTGCATATTCTATATCTTCGAAAGTATCAATTTCGATACAAACCAGACTGCCCACATCAACCGGCGCTATTTGCGCGCCGTTATCAATGATTTCCTGAAATGCGGACTCATACCACAAATTCACTTCTTTGTCAACGGTTATCAAACGATCCAAAACATGGAAAAGCTGCGTTAAAACCTGCCCGGAAAATTTTTCAATCCCGATTGATTCTCCGATTGCAGCCTTCAAATCCACTTCTTTACTTATTTCAGAGATATAACCCTGTCCATTTACCCTTACCTTAATCTCTTCTTCCCCTAATTGGAAACCGGATTTCAAGGCAAGACAGTTTTCATGTTTTGAATCTAACAGTAAACCTACTATTTTTTTATCAAATAAAATATCGCTGTCCAATAACAACATGGAATCATCTTGCACTGTTTCTTTTGCCAGCCAAAGCGAGTAAATATTATTGGTTGAATCATAAATTTTATTATAGATGTAAGTAACTTTTAAACCGGGATATTTAGCAGAAATATATGTTTTGATTTTTTCTTCCAGATAACCTGTTACAATAACAATATTATTAATATTATTAGAAATTAAGTTATCTATAATTTGTCCTAAAATAGTCTGCTCTCCAATTTTGAGCAGACATTTGGGTATATCGTCAGTTAAAGGACGCAGCCTGGAAGCCACACCCGCAGCCAGTATTACAGCTTTCATATTTTCCTATCAACTTATTTTTTAATGTCGATTATTTGGGGAAAGTTTTTTGTTGTTGTCATTCGCTACGCTGGCACTTACTTCTTTATTTTTTAATTTCGTCTTTTTATCTAAAACTATCTGGTAACTCAACATAATAAATGCATAGAGATTTATTACCGTTAAAATGCCGTACAAATAAATATCTATTCTATTTATAAAAGAAGTGATTATAAGAAGGGTAATATGCAGCGAGCTGCCCATAATTGCCCATAACCTGATAGGGAGTTTATTCCTTTTTAAAAAATCTGTTTGATCAAATCTTTTTACAGTTTTAACACTTTTTAACGAGCCGGTCAAAATTTGCTGCATAGATATATATTTAAAATAAATAAAATAAATGCAGCGGCTGGGATAGTTACCGCCATTCTTTTTCATTTGATTATATTCATTTTGCAGCTCTTTTAAATCATCTCCGTATAAGCTTATTTTCCCGAAGGCATATTCTAAATAACGGTTCCGGTAATAATCAAACAACACGACATGGAATAGTAGACTTATTAAGGCGGTCCCGACCAGCAGCCATGCGCTTAATACATCTCCCGAGTTAGCCGAGATTCCAATCCCCAAGCCAATGTAAACGGCAATGTGAGTTACATAATCGGATATTCCGTCGATTACCCTGCCTAAGCGCGTGCCGTTTTTTTTAAGGCGGGCAACCTGCCCATCGCTCAAATCGAACAGGTAATAGGCGGCATAAAATAAACCGGCGATCAAATATGCCTGGGCTGTGCCAAAGGCAAAATATACGCCGCTTATCGTTCCCATAATCAAGGCGGCGATTGACAATTGATTCGGCGTAATCGGGAGAGGATAGATGATCTTCACAAAGATAAAAGATAATATCCTGTAAAAGTAGAGATCGAGAGGCTCTTCGACTTCAACCATTTTCAGCGATTGAATGTATTCTTTTATTAAATTCATATTTATAGATTATCTGTTTCTGCTAAACGCTTCCGGATACAAATTCCTTAATTGCTTTCATTAATTTTATATTTTCTTCATGCTTGCCGATTGTAATGCGCAGTTGTGAGTTGAGATATTCTTCAGCCATAAACTTTATAACCAGACCACGTTCATTTAAGAAGCTCTTTAATTGCGGCATTTGTTTTTTATTCATTTCCACCAGCATAAAATTGGCGTCGGATTTAAACGGTTTGAAACCGGGCAGCTTTTTAAATTCCCGCCAAAACATTTCCTTATCCTTGTTCATTTGAGCGGTGATTCCGGCGTAATATTCAGCGGAATCTAAAGCGGCTAAAGCAATTATTTCGTTTAAACGATTAAAACCTAAATAGCGGGAAGAAAATTTCTCGAATTGGTCAAGCCCTTTACCGATTAATGCAAACCCGATGCGAACTCCCGCCAGCGCATAATATTTTGAAAAAGTGCGGATAATCATCAAATTCGGATACTCGTTTACCAATTCTGTTACATAAGAATAATCAGACGTTTTGAACATAGCATAAGCTTCGTCTAATACAACTACGGAATTTTTTGTATGATCCAAAATTTGTTTAATTTCGTCAATTTCTAAAGTGTTGCCGGTAGGGTTATTAGGAGAGCTTATAAATATAACTTTTGGT
>JAUXGF010000357.1 GCA_030622395.1 Calditrichaceae bacterium | reverse complement strand
TAGAGTACAAAATTGTCCGAAATGAAACCGGAATCGCTGTCCGAATTAAACCGTAATAAGTGTCCGAAATGCCCGGAATTTTCCACTGATTAACAGTAAATGCCAAAATTATCAAATCCAAACTCCCCTAAAACAAGATTTTTTCAAATGACAATATTTTTAACTTTATTTCGTCCAATTTGTTTTTTAAATTACTATTTATTATTAGTTTTATATTATTCATAAGAAGAAGCTATTTTTTTATAAACATTGATAATTAAAAACACAAGCTAAAACCGGATATTTTTAACTTGTACTTATGATCATCTCAGTATCCATCTTTCCAATTCAAACATATAACTTTGAGGGTCGTTGATTATGTTTTTAGACATGTTCAAGCATAAAGGTAAATTTACGCGTCTTATTGGTAAAAAGAATTTAAAGAATTATCAAAATCTATATTTGATGATCAGAAAAAAACAAAACAGCGGTGAATTACCTGTTCATGCAGAGGGCAAGTATTTAGGCGACAACGACTTAGCTGAAAATATATATGAGAAAAAATATTACGTAAAAGATTTAGAAAACCGCTTGTTAGAAAAAAATCCTGAAGATGTTTTTACACGCGTAGCCTCTTTTATCGCTTCCGTCGAAGAGGACGAGAAAAAAGCCGTAGAATGGGCGGATAAATTTTATAAAAATCTTTATGAAGGCTATTTTGTTCCGGGCGGACGGGTACTTGCCGGCGCCGGTGATTTATACCGTTTAAAAACATTGGCTAATTGCTTTGTTACCTTGATTGAAGCGGATAATATTGAATCTATTTATAATGCAGCTTACGAATGCGCCAGAACTTATTCCTATGGAGGCGGTATTGGAGTGGATATTTCTCCTTTGCGACCCAAAGATTCCGTTGTTCATAATGCTGCGGACAGCTCAACCGGCGCCGTTTCTTTTATGGAACTGTTTTCATTAACCACAGGCTTAATCGGGCAAAGCGGCAGGCGCGGCGCTTTAATGCTTACGGTTGACGTCAAACATCCCGATATTACAGAATTTATCCGCGTTAAAAAAATACCTAATTGGGTTACACAGCAGATTATTGAGCAAATCAAATGGAGCGGCAAATTCGACGACGCCCAGTTAAAGGATATTGAACGCCAGGTAATGGAAAATACACAGGTGCGCTTTGCCAATATCAGTATCAAGGTTTCCGACGAATTTATGCAGGCAGTGGATGAGCAAAACACTTATGGCAAAAAAAAACTATTAGTTTATAAAAAATTCAATAAAAGCCTGATTACCAAAGCGTACCAGGATGACGGGTTCCATTATTCATATCAAATACCCGCTAAAAATATTGATGAATACGAACGCTTACATGTATTTGAAAACCTCAGCGCATTAAATGATTATCTATATAAAAACCACGAATTAATGCTGACCAAAAACGATCTTAACGACGTTAACAAACGCGATGTGTTTGGCGACATTGTACTTCCCTTAGAAAATGAACCGTATGATTTAGCTATCCGTTACAGCGGTGATTATATGCTTTATTTTGCTTCACAGCCGACCGGCGAAATTCGCAAACTGATTAAAGCGCGCGAAGTATGGGACGCTTTTGTTGAAGGAAATTATAAAACCGCAGAGCCGGGCTTAATTTTCTGGAGTCACATGAGCAAGTATTCGCCTTCCAATTATGTCGGCAGACCAATTTCATGTACAAATCCCTGCGCCGAAGTGCCGCTGGAAAAAGGCGGCGCCTGTAATTTAGCATCCATTAATCTTTCCCGTTTAGTAAAAAACGGTTACTCTAATAATGCGGAAATTGATTGGGATACGCTTAAATCGGTCACTGAAACAACCGTGCGTTTTTTGGATAATGTCGTTAGCTGGAATGAATCGTTAAATCCTTTGGAAAAGCAGCGCATTACCGCGGCAGAGACCCGCAGATTAGGGCTGGGAATTATGGGAACGGCAGATATGCTCAATCAATTAGGGATCAGTTATGATTCTATAGATGGTATTGAGCTTGTTGAAAAAGTAGTGCGCACCATAGCCGACACATCTTATCAGGCGTCAGCCGGTTTGGCGGCTGAAAAAGGAGCCTCACCTATTTTTGATTTCGATAAATATTCGGAAGGCCCTTTTTTCCGCGAAGCATTGAGCGACGAAACTAAAGACATAATCAAAAAACAGGGATTAAGAAATATAGCTATTTTAGCTGTTGCGCCCACAGGGTCAATCAGTAATATTGTCCTCAGCTTTGTTAATGATAAAAAACATTATTTAGGCGTCTCCAGCGGAATCGAACCGGTTTTTGCTCTTTTCTATACCCGCCGGTCGGAATCTTTTGGAAATAAACTTTTTAAAATATTCCATTCAAATGTTCAGGCTTACATTGACCTGCACAACTTAAACAAACAAGTAGAAAACGCCCAAACAGAAGCCGAGTTAACCGAGCATTTACCTAGTTTCTTTTTTAGAACGGCGCATCATATTAACGCTGAAAAACGAGTGGAAATTCAAGGGCGCTGCCAAAAATATATTGATCACAGCATATCCTCTACTGTAAACTTACCGGAAGCTGTTGAACCGGAAGTAATATCCAACGTGTATTTAAACGCCTGGAAGAAAGGACTGAAAGGAATTACCATTTACCGCGACGGCAGCCGCTATCCAATCTTAAGCGTTGATACTGATATAACCGAGTTCCAGGAAATGAAACAAAAAAATTATAAATTATTGTTGGCAAACGGCGTTGAAAATGTTACATTAAGGGGCGATGATATTATTGTAACTCCTGACGGTCGTTTAACAACTGTTTATCATCACATTAAATCAATAAAAAGCAAAGTATAACTACAACAGGTTAGTTTTTAGTGGGGGCAAAATTCTTTACAGAGATAAACTGGGGCGGTCTCTGTAACGTTTTTCACTAAATAACTGAGGTTTTACGGACACTCATATTTCAACGTGGAGTATATTTCAAAATGATTAAAATTAAAGACTTGAATTTTGAAATCGAAGAAATTAAACACGAAGAGCCTTTGGATAATATAGAGGAGCATGTTGCCGTACGTCCGGATATCGTTAGCGCAAAGGTTTATAAACTGCGCAGCGGATTTGTAAAACACAGCGTTTATATCACCCTTGGCTACATCGAGCAAAACGGACGCAACCGTCCCATTGAAATTTTTATCAATAGTAAAGACCTTACTAAAAATGCAGAGTACGCCGTCCTGACGCGTCTTATATCGGCTATCTTCAGAAAATCAACCAACCCGGTATTTATATTAGAAGAATTAAGCAGTATTCATGATCCCAACGGCGGATATCATAAAAACGGAAAATATATTCATTCTTTTTATTCTGAGATTGCCGACGTCATGGAGCGTTTTTTCAAAGAAATCGGCTGCATTGAAAGCGAAAAATCGACAGAGCTCGCTCCGGCTGTAAGCCAGGCTTTAGCTGAGGCTGAGCCGGAAACCAACACTGTATTTCAAATTTGTCCCGATTGCGGACAACGCAGCGTCAAAATGGAAAACGGATGCCTTACCTGTGTTAACCCCAGTTGTGGTTACAGCAAATGTGATAAATAAAACATTAGAAATCCTTTATTTTTTAGCCCTGTTTGATTTAATCAAGCGGGGCTTTTTTTATGTAGTCAAGTTTGAAGTTATAAGTGAACTAAAAGTAAAAGATTTAAAACCGCAGTGAAGGGGTGAAATGTTAAGACCCACCCCTAACCACGCCCAAGAGGGGAATAAGCAATGCCCCTCTTGGGCTGAGCTTTATACACACTTAACACCGAGGGGCTTTTTGGGCTAAAGCCCAGATTGGAGTGTAGATTCCATATCCCCGAGCTAAAGCTTCGGGGCAATTCATGGAAAATTATGAATAGCCCCGACTTTTTAAGTCGGGGAAACCTAAATT
>JAUXGF010000406.1 GCA_030622395.1 Calditrichaceae bacterium | reverse complement strand
TTTTCAAAAAACAGCGTTTGGATGTAGAAACTTACGATCTCTTTTCTCATGTTATCGGGGCTAATAAAGGGGATATCTTTAAGACCTTTTCCATTGGCGGCGGTCTTGCGGGAGAGGAATACCGGGAGGGTCAATTAGAACAGCAAAAAGCAAAGCGTTTTAAACCGGTGGCTATGTTTAAAGGCCCAATAATGACTGATTCCAATGGGAAAGCCAGCGTTTCATTTGATATGCCTAACTACATCGGCGCAGTGCGGGTGATGGCTGTCGCGGCGGAAGGGAATTGCTATGGACACCAAGAAAAAACAGTTCCGGTCAAAACCGATTTGATGGTTATGCCTACCTTGCCGCGTGTTATCGGTCCGCGGGATAAGATTATTGTTCCGGTTACTGTTTTTGCCATGAAAGATAATATCGGCGCGGTTGATGTCTCGCTTAAAATAGAAGGTCCCCTGCAACTGCAAAGCGCCGCTGTAAAAAAATTAAAATTTGAATCTGCCGGCGAAAAAGAAGTTAGATTTACTTTGCAGGCAAAAGCGGCGGTGGGTAAGGCAAAAATTATCATCGAAGCCGCTTCGTCAAAAATGAAGAGCGACTATAAAACGGAAATTGCAGTCAGGTCTTCTTCGCCGCGAATTACTGAAGCGCAGGAAAAAGAAATCCAGCCGGGCGCCAGCGTATCATTTATAATTCCGGATAAAGGAATGCCCGGATCCAACCAGGCGAAAATCAGCGTTAGAAGACGCCCAAATTTAAAACTCACCCATCGAATTCTATGGCTGATTCGATATCCTTACGGCTGTATTGAGCAAACAGTGTCCGCTGTTTTTCCGCAATTGTATTTAAAAGAATTTATTCCAAAATCAAGAGCGGCAAAGCGCGATATTGATAAGAATATCAATATGGCAATCAATAGTTTGCGCAAATTCCAGTTAGCTTCGGGCGCATTTGCTTATTGGCCGGGCAATAGTAAAGTTTCAACCTGGGGCACTAATTATGCCGGGCATTTTATGGTTGAGGCTAAAAAACTGGGCTATAACGTACCGGAAGATTTATTGACTGAATGGCTGCGTTATGAAAAATCGCAGGCTTTGAAAAATGACGACAGCCTGATGGTTAAAGTGTATCGCGTCTATCTTTTGGCATTAGCGGGCAAACCGCAATTAGGCCCAATGAATTTGCTTAAAGAGAATCAATTAAATAAAATGAACGATGTGCAAAAATGGCTTTTAGCCGCCGCCTACAAATTAGCCGGCGTGGATAAAACGGCTAATAAGATTTTAATCTCGGCTGGAACATCGGTGAAAGACTACCAGGAATTTGCCGGAACTTACGGCTCGACTCTGCGCGATAAAGCCGTTATTTTAGATCAAATGGTTTTATTTGAACGCTGGGAGGAAGCCAATAAATTAGCGGACGAATTAGCTACTGTGTTATCAACACAGGAATGGTATTCAACACAAAGCACCGGGTTTATGCTGCTTTCGATGGGAAAATATTTTAAAGCTCTTGAAGGCGATAAGGATAAACAACTGATAATGACAGGTCAAATAATTTTACCCGATGGGAAAAAGGTTGATTTTAATACGGACAAGATTAGTTATGATCTGGATATCGCCTCCGGATTTGGGAAAAAAGTACAGGTCGTTCTTAATGAAAAGACCACTACCAAACGCGCTTTTGCTATTTTGGAATGGTCCGGTTTGCCGTTACAATATACAGGGAAAGATGAATCCCATAATCTTGAACTGCAAGTGGAATGGCTGGACGAAGACGGCATGACAATCAATCCTGAAAATTTAACGCAGGGCAAAACTTTCTGGGCGCATTTTAAAGTAAATAAGCCGGAAAAATACCGCAGCAAAATCGAAGAATTAGCATTAATGCAAATACTGCCCGCAGGATGGGAAATTGAAAACACGCGCCTTTCAAATGAGAATACGCCGAACTGGATGTCCAAATGGCGTTTAAACCGCGAAGAATATTTAGATATCCGAGATGACCGGGTAATGTGGTTTTTTGATATGGAAAGACACGCTAAACAAGTTGATTTCGCAGTGAAAATTAACGCTGTTACCGTTGGGGAGTTTTTTCTTCCGCCTACTTTATTGGAAGCGATGTACAATCATAATTACCGGGCGTCAAAAGCAGGGAAGAAGGTTGTTGTTCGGGAGAGGTGATTTTTCAACTCACCCCCTAAATCCCCCTCTCTTTAGAAAATAGAGGGGGACTTGGATTCTCAAATTCCCCTCTTGTTGAAGCGAAGCGGAAATCCCGATGTCGGGAGGAGGGGCTAACCCGAGTATCGGGATGCAAGCAGGGGCGGGTTTGCATTTTACCCCCCCCCTTTTTTAAGTACAGTAAAAATTAAAAACAGGAGCTGACAGGAAATGACTTTAAATAAAAAACCTTTTATCGGTATACTTTCATTTGTCGCTGTTTTGTTTGCCATGCCGCTTGGGCATGCGCTTATGATTATGATCGAACGTATTTTGGGGGAAACCTGGAAATTTCCCGGCGCCGCCTTGCTCGGATTTTTGGGTCTTGTTTTATTAATCGTCGGTTCCGCTAAAGAAAATGAAACGCCCGCAACATGGTACGGTTTTTTTGCCGGTATATTTTTGTGGACGGGGTGGGTAGAATTTTCCTTTGTTTATTTTGCCCAGCATCTGGCAATACCGCCACTTATGGAAAACGGCGAAATAATTACCAAACCAGAATACTTAATAATGCCGTCTTCGGCGGGACTTTTTCTCAGTACTGCGACGTTTTTTCTTTTATACGGTCAAACTAATTGCCGTTTCTTTAAATGGCTGCAGCGCCATTTTAAATTAAAAATTGCCTCAGCGCAAATCAGTTCTAAACGTAACTTTGCAACTATTACGGCAATGGAAACCATGTATATAATGTGGGCTTTTTATATCGTTTTATTAATCGCCTATGATAAGGCTATTTTAGGCGACCGGCATCCGGTAACTTATTTTATATTTATAGGATCGTTAATATGGTCGTTATATCTTTTTATCAGGTTAATCAAATTTAACAAGATGGCTTCTGCTGTGAGATACGCCATCCCCACAGTAATTATTTTTTGGAACAGCGTTGAAATTTTAGCCCGCTGGAAATTTTTCAAGGAAATCTGGATTGAACCGCAGCATTACATATTAGAAATGATTCTCATTCTGTTAGCGTTTATAGGCGTAACTGTTTTTAGTGTTTTGATGCCGGATAAACAAGCAAGAAAGTCCGAATGACGGAACGGGGAATAGTTGATAGTGCTGGAGTGATGCTACGAGAAAGTCCCCACGTGAGAAGAATTGAATTATTATAAAATTGAAATGATGTGGTGGTGGGAATAGTGAAATGGCTCTTAGCCGAGATGCAATACTCCATTACTCCATTACTCCA
>JAUXGF010000382.1 GCA_030622395.1 Calditrichaceae bacterium | reverse complement strand
CTTTGTCGCTTCCTCGCTAACGTTCGGTATTTCGCGGGTTAGTTCTTCTTCACCGCGTTTTGTGTCGCGCACTTGAAGTTCAAATTCCTGGATATGAATCGAAGTAAAAGTATCGTTACGGACAATACGGTCGCTTATAATAATAGCGTCTTCAAAATTGTAACCCATCCAGGGCATAAAAGCCACCAGCACATTTCTGCCGAGAGCCAATTCGCCGCAGTGCGTTGCGCAGCCGTCAGCCAATACCTGCCCTTCGGTAATCCTGTCGCCTTTTTTAACTAAAGGACGTTGATTAATACAGGTGTCTTGATTAGTGCGTTTGAATTTAATCAGATCATACTCAATTAAATCACTATATTCAATTAAGCGGCCCTTGCCTGTTTCCGGGTTTGGCGGATTGTCAATTTTTACTGCGATCTTATTAGAATCAACATATTGAACAACCCCGTCGTTTTCTGATATTAACATTGTTCCGGAATCTATAGCGATTCTATTTTCAACGCCGGTTCCTACAATCGGAGCTTCCGGGGTCATCAGCGGCACAGCCTGCCGCTGCATGTTAGAGCCCATTAAAGCGCGGTTAGCGTCATCGTGCTCAAGAAATGGAATTAATGACGCTGCCGGCGATACGATTTGATTTGTCGCCACATCCATATAATCAATTTCTTCAGGCGGGACAACAGGAAAATCGCCTTTTGTTCTTGCCTTAACCCTGTCTTTTTCAAATTTTCCCTTACCGTCTAACGGGGCGTTTACCTGGGCAATCGTAAAACCATCTTCCTCTGTAGCGGATAAATATTCTATTTTTCCGGAGACAACTCCTTTTTTCACCTTACGATAAGGCGTTTCAATAAACCCAAAATCATTGATACGGGCATGCACGCATAATGACGAGATAAGACCGATATTTGGACCTTCCGGAGTTTCAATAGGGCACAAACGACCATAATGAGTATAATGAACATCACGCACTTCAAAACCGGCGCGTTCACGCGTTAAGCCTCCCGGTCCTAAAGCCGATAGTCTTCTTTTATGCGTTAACTCAGCCAAAGGATTAGTTTGATCCATAAACTGCGATAATTGAGAAGTGCCGAAAAAAGTATTTATAACAGACGAAATTGTCCGCGCATTAACTAGGTCCTGCGGAGTCAATTTATCAGAATCACCGATATTCATCCGTTCCTTTATAGTGCGCGCCATTCTTGAAAAGCCAACGCTAAATTGGGCTGATAACTGCTCTCCCACAGTTCGCACGCGTCTGTTTCCTAAATGATCAATATCATCTGTCGGACGGATTCCTTCACGCAACTCCAGTAAATATTTGATAATCTCAACAATATCTTTCCTGGTAAGGACTGTTGTTTCATAAGGGATATCGAGCCCTAATTTTTTATTGATACGATAACGTCCGACAGCGCCCATATCATATCTTTTTTCATTAAAGAACATGCGTTCAATCAATCCACGGGCTGTTTCGATATCAGGCGGTTCGCCGGATCGTAATTGCCGGTAAATAGCTTCAATAGACTGCACATCGTTTTTTGCTGTATCTTTGCGAAGCGTATTCAATATAATATTTGGCGCGCTGGCATCGGAAGGACGAATTATTTTGATTTTCTTTATCCCTAACTCTAAACATTGATCTAATAATTCTTCGCTAATATCTTTACCTTGCTCTGCAACAACTTCACCTGTCTGAAAATCCACGATATCGGCGCCTAACACTTGATCGATCAATTTTGGGTATGTTTTCTTTTTTATCTCAACTTCTTCGCCAAGTCCAAACAAATCTGCAATATCTTCATTTGTAGCAAACCCTATTGCCCTGAGCAACATAGACACAGGAAACTTCTTTTTTCTGTCGATATAAACATACATAACGTCATTGACGTCGGTTGTAAACTCAACCCATGACCCTCTAAAGGGAATAATCCTTGCTGAATACAAGGGTGTGCCGTTAGGATGAAGCGTATCTGAAAAGAATACTCCCGGCGAACGATGCAATTGGCTGACAACAACTCTTTCAGCGCCGTTAATAATAAAAGTTCCCCGCTGCGTCATATAAGGCATATTGCCGAGATAAACATCCTGCTCAATAAATTCCGTATAGTTATCGGTTTCGCCTGTTACATCTTTTATTGCCAGGCGCATTCTTGCCTTTATAGGAACTGCATAACTAACGCCGCGTTCCTGACATTCCATTACGTTATACTTTGGTTTATCTATATAATATTCAACAAATTGCAGCTCAAAATTGCCGCCGCTGTCAGATATTGGAAAAATACTATTGAACACCGCTTGCAAGCCGATACTCGCCCTTTGTTCAGGAGGCACATTGGCTTGAATAAAGGCTTCAAATGATTTGGTTTGGATTTCCAATAAATTCGGATAATCTTTAACCGGCGGGATTCGCATAAAAAAGTAACGGTCTATCAAATTTTTACCCATCAAAGGATATTACCTCATTAATAATGATTTTATTTTGTTAACCATTAAAATACTATTTTATTTCAATTGTGCCGCCGACTTCTTCAACCTGTTTTTTAATATCTTCCGCCTCAGCCTTAGAAACGCCCTCTCTCACGTTGCTTGGCGCGCTGTCTACTAATTCTTTTGCTTCTTTTAAACCTAAGCTTGTTATAGCGCGGACAACTTTAATAACCTGAATCTTTTTATCGCCGATGCCGGTTAATACAACATCAAACTCTGTTTGTTCTTCAACTGCTTCAGCGGCGCCTGCAGCAACTGCAGGCCCTGCGGCAACTGCGACCGGAGCGGCGGCGGTAACATCAAATTTCTCTTCAATATCCTTAACTAACTCGGAAATATCCAGCATACTAGCTTTCTCCAGATAAGTAAGCACATCGTTTCTTTTAATTTCTGCCATCATAAACCTCCAATATTCAAAAAATAGTTAAATATCCGATTTTATTTATTTTCTTTTAGAGCGTCCAATGTTTGAACTAATTTCTGCATAGACGCTTGCAGTGTACCGGCAAGTTTGGTTATTGGCGCCTGCAACAGACCGATAAACTGGGAGATTAAAACCTCACGAGTGGGTAAATCCGCCAAGGCTGCGGCTTCTTTATCCGCAAATACTCTTCCTTCAAAATAAGCGCTTTTTAATTTTAATTGCTTTTTACCTTTATTGAATTCTTTTATAATACGCCCGGGCATAACAGGATCTTCATAACCTATTGCAAAGGAAGTTACTCCTTTTAAATGAGGATCAAGATCCATTATCCCTGCGCTATTTAATGAAAGTTTTGCCAGTCTGTTTTTCAACACTTTATATTCTACATTTGCTTCTCTAAATTTGTTGCGCAGCTCTGTAACAGTAAACACATCAAGACCGGTATAATCCGTTAAATATACACTTTTAGCTTTTTTAAACTTCTCTGTATATTCCTCGACAATTTCAATTTTCTGCTGTGTAGCCATCTTTATAATCCTTATCTTGCTTATATAATAGTAGAAGTAGAAACACCTTTATCTACAAATATACCAGGACCCATTGTACTGGAAATGGATATTGATTTTAAATAGGTGCCTTTAGCGGAAGCCGGCCTTAATTTAACAATCGCATTTACAAAAGTTTTTATATTTTCCACTATTTTGTCTTCACTAAAAGAAGTTTTACCAATTCCAGTATG
>JAUXGF010000215.1 GCA_030622395.1 Calditrichaceae bacterium | reverse complement strand
TACTATTATCTCAAAAAAATAAATTTAAATGACAAATATAATTGCTTTGGATTATTCATTAAAAATGTATAACAATGTAATGCACCTGAAAAAAACGCGCACTGGTCTTTTGAAATTTTATAAAACGCAGAAATACGCTGGTATTATGAAACTCATAGCCGCAATTTTTTTTCAGGTGATTACCAGCCGTTATACGTTTTAGTTATTTACATCTTTGTGTTTCGACTTTCGACCTTACTAAATTTTAAGATATTGAAAATATTAATTGCAATACGTTTATTTGGCCACAGAGGGTAGGATAAAAAGATGGTTTATCGAGTAACCAAAAATCCATGGCTTGGTGCTGTATTTGTCATCATATTTGGTCCTTTTGGTTTTTTATACTATTCATGGAAAAAAGCAGTAGTCGCCTTTCTTTTATTCTTTGTACCAAACATGTTACTTTATAGTCTTGATAGTACACTTGCTGAGATTATCCGATGGAGTGTTCAACTTATTATGGCGCTATTTGTATACTTAGACCTTAAAGGAAAACTGTATTTATTGGATGATGCATTTTCGATTGTTCTTTCCACAATTAGTATCCCTATAATATTTCTAAATTTTTTTGGTGGTTTAGTAAGCGGTATATGGCTCCTAATTTTAGGGCAGTGGAAATTGGTAATCGCTGCCTTCGTTTTTTCATTGTTTGTTCCTTGGGCTTATTCAATTGTTACTATAGTTCAAATGCCAATGATGGCTCTTATCGTTTATTTTCAAAAAAAAAGTTGGAAAATACCATACCTTATAATTGGCTTTATTAATATTTTAATTGGCCACGTTATAATTCTTTTTTATGTTTTCTTTATTTTAGATAAAGCAATTGCAATTTCATTATCTAGAGATTTAAATATTTTTGTTCTATTGTTGTTTGGCTATGGAATTGCTACAGGCCCTTTCAGTTATATGGCAAGTAAAGAAGGCCCAGATGCTTCCGCTTCAGTTCTTAGTGTGTTTGTGGCTCAAATTTCTTATCTCATATTTGCCACTGCCTACTTGTTGAACTATCCAGCTATATCAATTCCGATTATCTTACTTATAGTATTTGGCATAGAAGTATTTCAACTATTTTTAGTGTCAAAGATTTATGAAGATGAGGAAGAGGAGGCAAAATCAATATATATTGAAAATAAAACAAATGATCTTATTCAAGATAATAAAGCTGATGTATCTAATGAAGCGGACGTACTTGATATTTTAGAATCTGGCCTTTCCCTTCTTAAAAATAAATCTTATGATCAAGCTTTAATAAATTTTAACGAAGTTATTGAAACTGATTCCTCAATAAAAGAAGCTTTTTATTATCGTGCTGTGACAAATAAAGCTTTGGATAGAAAAGAATTAATTATAAGTGATTTAAGAAATGCAGCAGATTTAGGCCATCAAAAGTCTATAGAAATTCTTCAAAATATAAAGCTGAAAAAAATAATATTTAGAAATGATCCGACAAAGCTTTCCCAATTAGAATTTGTAGTTATAGTTGATGATCAAAAAGAGGTCCGAGATATCTTAGTAGAATATTTTAAAT
Organism: Calditrichaceae bacterium; assembly: GCA_030622395.1. GTDB lineage: Bacteria > Calditrichota > Calditrichia > Calditrichales > Calditrichaceae > JAUXGF01. The sequence goes on along the minus strand of JAUXGF010000215.1, from coordinate 4,160 downwards.
CTAGATTTAAATATAACTCTATTGAATTTATTGAGATTGACAATGGAAATAGCGCTTTAGAATTCATAAAAAAACATGCGAATAAAATAAAGTTAGTGATATCTGATATAAATCATTTAGGACTAAATGGAATAGAACTTCTAAAGATTTGCAGCAAAACATTCCCAGAAATAAAATTTATCATTCAAAGTGCTTTTTTAACTGAAGAAAATCTTAATGAATGTAAATTATATACAGATTTTGTTTTTCACAAGCCGATAAAGCTAGATAGACTTCTCGAAATAATTAAAGTTGTTTTAAATAACTCGAATAAACATGATTAAATTAAATCTTTCTATTAAGTATTGTTGTTTATAAATTTAAAAACGTATAACATCGTGCTGCAACCGACCGAAAACGCGTACTGATTTTTTGTTTCATCTTTTGTTCGCGCGAGTATATTAGTAAGTTTAAATCAATGGCCGTTCTTTTCGGCGGCTGAGCACTGGGCGTTAGAATCAAGAAAGGGAGAAAAGCGGATGCGAAAGGTAGTTATATTGTCAACGATGTTATTCGTACTGACTATCTGCACATCGTGCTCTGAGTCAGTTCATACCAAACGAGTGCCGGAGACCACCGTTAAGGTTCTTGAGGAAAAGCTCCTAATGACCGTAGTTTTGCAGATATTGAAACACGGGCAGAACCCCGAGAGCGTCAAGACTTACTTAGGTGGGGAGTCGAGTCGGTACAAACATGTAGCCTCCCAGCGTCAGGGAGAAATGATGGTTGAAGGATATGCGGTATTGGACATAAAGTCACCCATTATTGGCTATTCTCTCTTTTTCCAGCAAAGCTCTGGAATGCTCGTATTTATTGATGCTTCGGTGAATCCATTAAATGCCGCTGCTATGAAGTCAGTAGCTCAACAGGTAGATAAATCTTTTGACTCAGTTGCATCCGGAGACAACTCAAAGCTTCATTTTTTAGGTTTACAGGATTTGGACAACCAACGTGTGCTCAAGATTATGATACGAGAAGCAAAGAGCTCTCTGGGTAAAGAATACGCAGTTCGGTACGGGATTTCAGTGAAATAGGCTTAGTCATCATAATATCCGCCAACATTGAGCTCCAGCCGACGCGTGACCTTGCGCTTGAGCTTTGTAGTTAGCACCTTGATTTATTGGAGCTTACTAGGCCAGAAGCGGACAGGTTTGTTTTTTATTATTTGTAATTTGGAATTTTAGGTTGTATAAAAACGCGGTCGATCTTAAAAATGAATTTAAAAGAAAAGCTGCAAAATTTTCCCTTAAAGCCCGGCTGTTATATATTTAAAGATAAAAAAGGGCTTATCCTCTATGTGGGCAAGGCGGCTGTTTTGCGCGGCAGGGTGCGTTCCTATTTTCAACCATCCACACCGTATCATCCTAAATTAGCGGCTTTGGTTAAACGTATTGCCGATCTTGAATGGATTGTCACCGATACGGAAGTGGAAGCTTTAATTCTTGAAAACAATCTCATTAAAAAACATAAACCGCGTTATAACATCAGTTTAAAAGACGATAAAAGCTACCCCTATATCCGGATCACCAAAGAGGATTTCCCCCAGGTTTTCTTAACCCGTAAAATTATCCGCGATGGTTCGCAATATTTTGGTCCTTATACAGATGTAAAAAACGTGCGTTATATTTTAAAAACACTTAAAATAATTTTCACTGTTCGATCGTGCAAGTATGCTTTATCGCCCGGGATGATTAAAAATGCAAAAGTGCAGCTTTGTTTGGATTATTATATTGATAAATGCAAAGGGCCGTGCCAGGGTTTACAAAGTAAAGAAGAATACAGCAGTGAGATCGAGCGCGTACGGCGTTTTCTAAAAGGCAAAACATCCAAAATTGTTAAAGAACTGCGCCGGGAGATGCAGACCTGTTCCGGGAGTCAGTTGTTTGAAGAAGCCGCAAAGGTCCGCGATAAACTTAAAACGCTTGAAGATTACCGCAATTCGCAAAAAATTGTCCAAAGCGATCAGAAAGACCGCGATGTATTGGCTGTGGCTAAAGAAGACGATGACGCCTGCGCTGTTTTGTTTAAGATTCGCGAGGGTAAAATTACCGGCAGGGTTCATTATTATATGAGCAGGGTGGAATGGAAATCCACAGCCGAAATCGCTGAATCATTTTTGAATCAATATTACTTCAAATCTGATGACCTGCCTCAGGAAATATTCCTGCAAACAGAAATCGAAAATATGTCAACTATTGAATCATGGCTTACGGAACGGTCGGGCAGAAAGGTAAATATATTTATTCCCAAAATGGGCGAAAAAAAGAAATTAATGAACTTAGGCGAAAAGAATGCCCGCTTCTTAATGGAAGAACTCAAGCTGCAAAAGTTGAAAGCAAAAAATTATGTTCCGCATGTGGTTAAAGCCCTGCAGCGCGATTTGCGGCTGGATAAAGAACCGAAACGTATCGAATGTTTTGATATCTCTAATATTCAAGGCTCTGATCCGGTTGCTTCTATGGTTTGTTTTGTTAATGGAAAACCAAAAAAGTCGGAATACCGCCGTTTTAAAATTCAGATTAAGGATACGCCCGACGATTTTGCCATGATGCGCGAAGTAATCCGAAGGCGGTACAGCCGCTTGATAAGGGAAAATAAAGATTTACCTGATTTGATAATGGTGGACGGAGGCAAGGGGCAGCTTTCCAGCGCTATGTCGGTTTTAAATGAATTGGACTTGAGAGATCAGCCGGTCATCGGTTTAGCCAAGCGGTTGGAAGAGATCTTTTTTCCGGGGATAAGCGACGCCCAGACACTGCCGCACACTTCGTCAAGTTTACGCCTGCTGCAGCAAATCCGCGACGAAGCCCACAGGTTTGCCATCACCTTCCATCGTGAACGGCGCAAGAAACGGACTATTGTTTCTGAATTGGATAAAATAGAAGGAATAGGAGAAAAGCGGCGCAGTCATTTGCTTAAGGTATTCGGATCAGTAAAAAAAATACGCCTCGCCCCAATTGAAGAATTGACCGGAAAAGGAAAAATACCAAAAAATACCGCCAAAAGGATTTACAGCTTTTTCCATCCGGAAGATGAAAAAAAGGAATAAACAAATCAATCCCCCCCTTCTTGGGATGAGACAATTCCCCTCTCGGGAGGGGCTAGGGGTGGGTTAGCGCTATTCCAAATACACTCAATCTAAAGTATTACCCGGCAATGGAAATTATTATTGTTAGTCATATTTTAATTTAATACATTACAGATGAAATCCTGAATAATGGCATTCAATGTATGAAAAACAATATTAATGAGGAAGATATAATGTTGACAAAAGTAGATGTGTTACGGACGCTGCGTGAAAATCTTCCATATCTAAATTCAGAATTTGGCGTTAAGAAGATTGGCATATTTGGATCATTTGCAAAAGGATCTCCAGATGAGAGCAGTGATGTAGATATTGTTGTTGAGTTTGAAAAGTCTATAGGTCTTAGATTTGTGGAATTCTCAGAATACCTTGAGAAAATCTTTGGAAGGAAGGCGGATGTATTAACGCCGGCTGGTATATCAGGTATTAGAAATAAAGAAATTGCTGAGAGTATTGGGGAGTCAATTGTCTATGTCTAAGCGTAAAGAAATGGATTATATTAAGGATATGCTCGAAGCGGCGGGGAAAGCCGTCGTTTATTGTAAAGACCTAAATTATGAGGAGTTCTCAAATGATATTAAGACTCAAGATGCAGTAATTCGCAATATTGAGATTCTTGGAGAAGCTGCCAAGAAGGTTTCTAAAAATATACGTAATATATATCCGGAAATTCCTTGGAAAAATATAACAGGTATGAGGGACAAGCTGATTCATGATTACTTTGGCGTCAATATCGACATTGTATGGGATGTAATAAAGAATGATTTTCCTGATCTGATAGATCGCATTACTATAATCTTGGATATTAAATAGTAATAAAACTAAGTTTTTAATTAAGCATTTGACATTGGCTGGCAAAACTTCAATTGTGAAGCTAACAGGTTGCGATATATAATTCATAAAGGCATGTTGGCTCTTGTTAAGCATAATGTTAGAGCCGCCAAAGTTGTAAAATGGTGTAATTAAATGTATAAATATTTTTTTTATTTTTTATTTATTTAACTTCATGTCTTCCTTTCCAGAATCTTGTAAAAAG
>JAUXGF010000369.1 GCA_030622395.1 Calditrichaceae bacterium | reverse complement strand
TACAACTCTTTAGTCCCAGCGGGACGAAATGTTTATAGAAAAAAATACTCCCCAAAAATGGGAAGCCCCATTGGGGCGGTATGATATTTTTAATTGATAACCGCTCAACTCATTTAAGGTGCGCAGAGGAATGTAATCTCAAAAAAGTGGGATTTATTATTTGAGATTCATTATTTCCGGTTTATCCGGCTTAGGTATAAAGAAATAAATGAAAAAAAGAATAACTATTGCAGTCGACGGTCCTGCGGCTTCGGGAAAAAGCACTACTGCCAGACTTTTAGCGCAAAAGCTGGGTTATCTTTATATCGACACCGGGGCGATGTACCGCGCCGCCACTTTATCAATTCTAAATAATAAAATCAATGCCCATGATGAACAAGCCGTTGTAAAAAACATAGAAGACTGTCAAATCAGTATTAAATTAGCTGAAGATGGACAGCACACTTATTTAAACAATAACGATGTAACTCATTTAATACGCACTCCTCAGATAAACAGGGAAATCAGCGTAATTTCATCGTATGCCGGCGTGCGGGAAATATTAGTGAAGCAACAGCAAGCTTTAGCGGTTCAAGGCGGCGTTATTATGGATGGCAGAGATATCGGCACAGTTGTCTTGCCTCACGCCAAATTAAAAGTTTTTATGATAGCTTCATTGGAAGAGCGCGCCAAACGCAGATTAAAAGAATTTGCAGCGCAAGGAATTAAGGAAACAATTGAATCGCTAAAATCCAAAATACAACGCCGCGATGAATTTGACGCTTCACGAAGCCAGGCGCCGTTAAAAAAAGCCGAAGACGCCCGCGAGCTTGACACTTCCAAATTAACTATTGAACAGCAAGTTGATTTAATTTACAACTGGGCAAAAGAAATTATTTACGCTGAATAAGAAGAAGAAGTGACAGGAACAGTTAGCGGCGGCAGTGTGTTTGTCAAAATAAATACACGCCTAAAAAATTCCCGCCTAAGAGGTATTACAATAATTACTTGTAACATTTTTTAAAAGCAAATAAATTGTTAGAATTATCCCAATAATATTGTATTTATATATAAATACTATTACATTATAAGAATTTCCTAATTAACTTCCATCCCGAAAATTCAGGGTGGACAAATTTGTTTTATGGAGGTACTATAATTTATGTCTGAAGAGAAAAAAGAAGCCGTAGCGGAAGAAATTGTTACGGAAAGTCAAACCATTAACCCATCTCTCGAAGAATCAACCGAAGAGATGGCAGCAACTAATGAGTTAACCAAGGAACAAACCGATTCTGAATCTACTGAAGATTCTAAAGAATTTGAAGAAATTATTGTTAAATTAGAAGATCTAAAGGAAGAAAGCGAGTATCCGGAAAAAGAAATCGAGCTTCTTACAGGATTGTATAACAAAACAATGAACTCAATTACAGAAGGTGAAATTGTTAATGGGCGCATCCTAAATATTACAGATTCTGATGTAATAATTGATATTGGATTTAAATCAGAGGGAATCGTTCCCAAAGATGAATTTGATAATATTGATGAACTTAAGCCCGGAGATGAAGTCGAGGTTTTTTTAGAAATTCTTGAAAGCGCAGACGGTCAGCTTACTCTTTCACGTAAACGCGCCGATTTTATCCGCATCTGGGAAGGGCTTGTTGAAAAATTTGAAAATGATGAAGTTATTCCCGGTATTATTTCCCGCAGAATCAAGGGCGGCATGGTAGTTAATGTTAAAGGAGTTGACGCCTTCCTGCCCGGATCGCAGATTGATGTTAAACCGATCCGTGATTTTGATTCATATTTGGGCAAACAATTGAATTTTAAAATTGTAAAAGTTAATCATGCCCGTAAAAATATTGTTGTTTCTTCCCGTGTGCTTATCGAAAAAGAAATGGAAAGTCAGAGAAGCGAAATCCTCAGTACTTTGGAAAAAGGACAAAAGCGAATGGGTACAGTTAAAAATATTACTGATTTTGGCGTTTTCATAGATCTCGGCGGCGTAGACGGTTTACTGCACATTACAGACCTAAGTTGGGGACGCGTAAATCATCCTTCAGAGCTGGTTAAATTAGATGAACAAATTGAAGTAATAATTTTAGATTATAATGAAAATAAAGATCGTATTTCTTTAGGACTTAAACAATTACAACCCCATCCATGGGAAAATGTGGAACAGAAATTCCCTGTTTCTTCTACAATTAGCGGCAGGGTTGTCAGCCTGACTGATTATGGCGCTTTTATTGAATTACAAAAAGGCATCGAAGGTCTTATCCATATTTCCGAAATGTCCTGGTCTCAGCATATTAAGCATCCTAGCCAGCTTTTAAGTGTCGGACAGGAAGTTGAAGCGGTTGTATTAAATATTGAAGCCGACGCTAAGAAAATTTCTCTCGGTTTAAAACAGCTCGAACCTGATCCATGGGAACAAATTGAAGAACGTTATCCCGTTGGTTCTGTTCATAAAGGTATTGTTCGTAACTTAACACAATTTGGCGCTTTTGTTGAACTGGAAGAAGGCATTGACGGTCTGGTGCATATTTCTGATTTATCATGGACTAAGAAAGTACGCCATCCGAGTGAAATTGTTAAAAAAAGCGATGAAATAGATGTTGTTGTTCTTGGCATTAATCGTGACGAAAGACGCATTGCTTTAGGGCATAAACAAATCGAATCAAATCCATGGGATTCCTTTTCCGAAAATTATAGCATTAACACAGAAACCAAAGGTAAAGTAAGCCGCATAATTGAGAAAGGATTGATCGTAACGCTGCCAATGGGTGTGGATGGTTTTATTCCCAATCAACATATCGGTATTCCTCAAGGTAAAAAAGTAAACGAGGTTTATGAAATTGGCGCTGAAGTGCCGGCACAGGTTCTTGAATTTGACAAAGATAATAAAAAGATCGTTCTTTCAATAACCGCTTACTTTAAAGATAAAGAACGCAAGGAGTGGGAAGACTATCTTGCAACACAGGGTATTACAAAAACAACAGTTGAAGATGTTGTTAAAAAAGATGATACTAAGGAAAAGGAAAAAGGCTCTGAGGCTAAGGCAGAGACTAAGACCGAGGCAAAGGCTAAGCCGGAAGCTGAGGAAAAGGCTAAAGCAGATGCAGAGTTGAAGCCGGACTCAAAACCAGAAGCTGAAGCAGAGACTAAGTCTGAATCTGAGTTGAAATCCGAACCCAAGGCAGAGATTGAGACTGAGGTTGAGGTTAAGGCAGAGTTAAAGTCTGAATCTAAACCAGAGGTTGAAGCAGAGACTAAGCCCGAAGCTGAGTTGGAACCTGAGGCTAAACAAGAAACAGAGACAGGGACCAAGTCTGAATCTGAGGTGAAATCCGAATCTAAGACAGAGATTGAGACTGAGGTTGAGGTTAAGGCAGAGTTAAAGCCTGAATCTAAGCCAGAGGTTGAAGCAGAGGCTAAGACTGAATCGGAACCAGAATTAAAACCGGAAAAAACGAAGGCTGATACTGCAAAAGAAAAAAAACAAAAGAAAACTAAAGAGAAAAAAGAAACGGATAAGAAAGAGGATTAATCAAAATATTATAATGCTCACCTAATTATTGGGTGGGCATTATTTTTTTAAAATATAAAAAAAACTATTTAGAATCTAATTTTTACCGAGAATGAATAATAAAAGCGCTTAAAATTTTTTAAGAAATTAATAACATGCATGCAATAGTTAAGTCATTATCAAATATTTTTAGGAATATTGGTATTGATCTCGGTACGGCAAATACAATCGTTTACGCTTATAATAAAGGCTATATCGTAAACGAGCCATC
>JAUXGF010000287.1 GCA_030622395.1 Calditrichaceae bacterium | reverse complement strand
GGATTTTTTAACGTCTTTTTCCTTTACAACCTCTGTTTTAACAGTTTCTTCCTTGTCTTTTTTAACTTTTTTATCTACCTCTTGAGCAAAAGAGTTGTTTATCCCAAGAAAGGATAAAGTTACAAATGTTAAAACTACATAAAGAAGTTTTGAGTTTAATGATTTCATTTTTTCCTCCAAATTTTGTTTGATATGAGTTAGTTATAATATTTTCTATCAAAAATATATTGATAAAAATGGTTGAAATATTTACCTCCCCCCTAAAGGCGTTCTAATTGCTGACCTTGTTAAACAATAATAAGATTACTCTTATCATAATAGGTTAATTATATTCATCGTTCGAATTTCTTAAAAGTAGAGAATGTTATAATTCCCAAAAATATCAATAATGATTTGAACTCAGTTAACACTACAATAGTTGTGCCAAGAATATAAAGACAACAAAATAATAATGCAATGTTTTGTTTTATAAAAATATGATTTAAAGGTATTATTAAATTATTTAATATTACTGTATAATATACTGTAAAAAGCGGTTTGATTGAGCGATTATTATATAGACATAAAACAACTTTCTATGGATATTAAAGGAGCTTTATAAAAGACCGATTTTTACAATTAAAAGAATAATATAAATATGGGCAATTTTTATACATTATCAACAGCAGAATAAATCTTACTATTAAGAATACTTGAAATTCTAAATCACAAATTATAAAAACAAATCTGTCTCTGGCGGTGATAACTTACAATAATTCAAAATGTTAAATAACAAACATAGCTTCATCTGTTTGTTTAGTTATAAACTAAACATTTACATCTCTTTTACAAAATTATGACATTTTTTTGGTCAAATTTATATTATTAAAGTAAAGATTATATGTGGATAAGAATTATGAATCTAAATGTGTTAATTGTAATACATGCGCTGTAATGTGTGATTCGATAACTCCAACAAAATGCTACAAAAATAATCGGTGAAAGATCATTGTGTTTTATTGTATAGTCTTGAATAGATGCTGGATGAAGAATTAATGCTTATCTCGTATTTGTATAACAGTTAAGAAAAGATAGTCGAATAAAATCGACAAAAATGTCGGATCAAAACCCAAAACCGCCTTAAACCCCGCTAATAATAGGTATAATTTATTTGGCACATCATTTGTATTATATCGAAACGAACAATTAATAAAATGTTTTACAAAATATTAAGGAGTATATTATGAAGCGTTTAACCATTCTTAGTTTAGCTGCGTTTGTTTTATTAAGCGTCAGCGCTAGTTTTGCACAACAAGGTCGAGGCATGAAGGGAACAATGCCGGGTGGAGACAGGCAATATTTCGGACAAAGTGTGTTGGATTTAACTGGAGAACAGCAGACTAAAATTTCCAAAATGCGCCTGGAAATGCAAAAGCAAATGACTCCCTTGCGTTCAAAAATGCAGACTTTACGTAATGAGTACAAACTGATGATTATTGACGAGAAAATTTCGGAAGCCGATCTTAAAAGCAAACTGGATGAAATAAGCGAATTACGTAAAGATATGGCTTTAAAACGGGCAAAGAATCAGCGCCAGGTTCGTTCTATATTGACAGATGAGCAAAAGGTTAAATTTGATCAACGTATTTTGTCTGGGCGCAGGCACGCTATGAAAGGGAAAAGAGGTTTTAAGGGCGCGTATCAAAAATCATTTAAAAGAGATATGTAATTTTAGCAACTTATGATATTTTTATTCTTTAGATAATCAAATTTAAAGGATTTTAAAATCTGAAAAGTTAAAACTAAAATTTTGTTATCATATTAAACTATCATGTTCTTTCAAAGGCAATAAACAATGAAAGTAGCCACAAAGACACAAAGGCTCTAAGTATTTAAAAATTAATCGTTTCTTCGTGTCTTGGTGTCTTCGTGGCATTCTACTTTCAATAAATAAAGCCCTTCTTTTAAAAAGGATATAAAATAAAGAAGGGCTTTTTTGTTTTAGAAAATTAATCATCAAAGAAAAGATATTATTATAAAACGATAATATCCTTTTCTATGCTGTCTTTGCCGGTAAATGGAATATAATATTTTTCTAACGCCGCCAGAACTTGTTTAATATATTCATTGCAAACTTCAGGCGGGCAAAAAAAGACGGCTAAGGCTGAAGTGGTTTTTGGGGTTATGGAAGTGCGCAGCGAGTCGGCTGTGGGGTTGCCGAATATTCCCTGCTTGTCACGTAAAATCATTTTCCCGTTAGCGTGAATTTCAGACCGGCTGATTCCCCGGTAGTTTTCATCTTCTTTACCAACGTCAACGATAACGGCGCCGTTTATTTTTTCCACATCGTACAAACCCATAGGCAGGTGAAATCGGGCTGAAACAATATTGCCATAGTCCACCAAATTATTTACACGGTATAAACTCTTTCCTTTTAAAATCCGGCGGGCCAGGGCTTCCGAGGATGGTCGATATCTGGTTGGCTCCCAGCCTATGCACCGGTACATTCGTCGCGTATGCCCGACTATTTCATCCTCAGCCGGGCGGCGGTCGGCAAATTTATCTTTTAAAAAATCTTCTAATATCTGAAATTCTTGTTCAAATTGTGGATCATTTTGTATGACTTTTACCTGCCTCGCCAATAACAAACCAAGTTTTAATCCGCTAATTTTTTCTTTAATAATATTCGATGCGCTGAATTTTAACATGATTTTATTTGCTTTTTCGTTATGTTCATCAAAATATTAAACCGGGCAAATTTTGCCTAAAACCGCCGGTTTAGCCGCCCCGGTTACCTGTGGGACATTTGAAGGTTTTCCGTGTAATGTTTCATTGGCTAAAACTGCAAAGCCGATCGCTTCTTTAAAATCTTCGTTTAATTGATAGTCTTTAACCTTTTTTACTTCCGCCTCGTTAAAATTGTCCCGCAGCATTTCCATTAAAAATGAATTATGCGCTCCGCCGCCGCCAACCGCCACTTTTTGAACGGTGTTATAAGGAGCGATAAATTTCCGGTAATTTTCGTAAATGGCAAAAGCCGTGTATTTTGTAATAGTGTGGATAAAATCCGGTTCGTCTATACGTAAACGAATAAATTCTTTTAGAAGCGTTAGGAAAAAATCCCTGCCGTATAATTCTCTGCCGGTAGATTTAGGCGGCTGCCGTTGAATAAATGTATCAAATTTTTGGATACAATCGAATAAAGCCGGGCAGAATTTCCCGGAGCGAGCAGTATTGCCGCCTTTATCAAAAGGCTTGTTATATAAACGCTGCATCGCCTGATCAATAAGCATATTGCCCGGACCGCAATCAAAAGCAATCAATTTATTAAAAGCTCCATCAGCAGAGACAAAAGTAATATTGGATATGCCTCCGATATTAACGGCGAGAATGTTTTCTTTGAAACGGGAAAAGTATATCCAATCAAAATAGGGAATAAGCGGAGCGCCCTGCCCGCCTAACGCCACATCCGCCACTCGAAAATCACCGACAACCGGAATTCCGCATAACTGAGCCAAAACCGAGGGATCGCCCAATTGCAGGGTGGATCTGATTTTTCTGTCAATAAATTTTATGGGATCAGGTTGATGCCGGATAGTCTGCCCGTGACTGCCTATCAAATCAATTTCATGCTTCGTTAATCCTTGTTTTTTTAAGAAAGCATGAATCATTTTCGCCCAGATATTCGCTAAATAAAAATTAAGCTGACACAAAGTTTCCGCATTACTTTTATCCGGCTGCATCAATTCCAGCAGGGCTTGTTTTTGTTTTTTACTATATGGCGCGCCCTGACCGGCAAGAAAATTAAAACGGGTATCAATGCCGCTGCCTTCCACTTCAATTAAAGCAATATCCAGCCCGTCACAGGAAGTGCCTGACATTAATCCCAAAACGGAACGTTTTTTCTTGTTCAGTATGTCGAACAGCTTTTTCATTGATAATTACCCTCGTTGACGATTTCCGTACATCTATCAGTTTTGCCGTTAATAAAAATTTGCATACGAATATTTTATGAATTTATGCATTTACAATCAATAAGTAATATTAGGAAGAGATAACTGGGGTTTTACAAATAAATAAAGTCTGAACGAAAAAGCGCATTTTCTTTCAGACACTAAATATAAAGATGGTTAGATGGTAAGGTTCTGCCACTATCGCGGATATTTCGTTATTCCAATCTTCCATTAATTCAATAATTCATCAATTCCCGCCAGAGGCGGACAGGCATTAATTCAATTCTTTAACAGCAAAGCTTTTTTTACTTCTTTTTCAAAAACCGTATAAGTCCTGCTGCCGGAAAGTTGTTTTAAAATTTTGCCGTCGCGTCCGATAATAAAAGAGTTGGGGATCATGTTAAAGCTGCCGTAATCCGAGATGAGTTTTTTATCGCCTAATAGAATCGGATAGCTCACGCCTATTGATTTGACCTGATCGGAAATATCTTTTTCACTTGAAACCACTACAATACCCAGTAGTTGAAAATCTTTATCTTTGTATTTCTGATATAATTTTTCCAGCCCGGGCATTTCCCTTCTGCAAGGGCTGCACCAGGTAGCCCAAAAATTAAGCACAACAACCTTACCTTCGTAATCTTGCAAAGAAACCTGTTTACCCGAAAGATCATTCAGGGTAAAATCTACCGCGGTTTTGCTTATGGATTCAGATTCGGCGCCGCCTCCATCCGGCAGTCCCAATATTGCCAGAACGGTAGCG
>JAUXGF010000128.1 GCA_030622395.1 Calditrichaceae bacterium | reverse complement strand
TCAACATGACCGCCTAATTCAACAACCATTATTTCTCCGGTTTGATCAGCAAATTTTGATTCAATTTTAATCTTTTCCATAGCGCTATTGACCTTTAGTTTTATAAATAGCTCCGCCCTGTTAATTACAGTAAGTTCTGTTTTCCTACTGCAATATCAAGGTTTTTCACTATCTTCAAAATCACTATATCCTTAATAAAAAAACTTTTGTTCATAATAAACATTTTTAAATGAACAAACAATATATAAAGTAAAATATAGTCAAAGATATTTATCCCACTCTGCGGTGAAGTTGTTCCGATTATTCGGAAAAGGAGTATCTATGGAAAATTTTTCATGTGTGATAATTTTATCCTGGATTATTCATAAATGATTGCCACAAAGGCGCCAAGACACGAAAAAACAATAAGATAGAAGATAATTGAATTTCAAACTCAGCTTTATGCTATCAATTTTTGAATACTATTCTAATTCATTGTTTTTTTTAAACTTTGTGCCTTTTTGTCTTCGTGGCGAAAGAATATTTCAGGTTATAACTATTTGATGTTAAATTTCCGTCTAGGCGGGATAGGTGCTTCCACGCGTCTATTGCCCCTCTCCTAACAACACAACAAAAATTGTTTTCCAAAGTACTTTAAAATTCATATACCACTTAGACGAATTATCTATATAATCAATATCCTTTTCCACTTTTTCCTTAACGTCTTCCATAGTCTCATCATATCCAACCATAACTTGCGCCAAACCGGTAATTCCAGGCTTAACTTTTAACCTATTAATATACATAGGAATTTTTGTTTTAAACGAATCCGCAAAAAATGGTCTTTCCGGTCTCGGTCCGATAACGCTCATATCCCCTTTTAAAACATTCAACAATTGAGGCAGTTCATCAATGCGCATCTTTCGTATAAAAGCTCCGGTTTTAGTGATTCGAGGGTCTTTTTTTTGCGCCCACATTGGTCCTGATTTTTTTTCTGCATCTTGAACCATTGATCTAAATTTATGAACCGCAAAAATACGTCCGTTTTTTCCATATCTTTGCTGAGAATAAAATACCGGACCTGAAGATTCGTATTTTATAACAATAGCAATTATTAAAAATAATGGGAGCAATAAAATCATTAAAATTAAGGAAGCAAAAATATCAATTATACGTCTTAATCCAAAACCCTCCGGATTCCATACATCTTTGATAACATCCCGAATGACACGACCGTATTCAGAATCATAAGTGTCTGATACAATCTTATATTCAATTCCATATTTTACACATTCTTTTATAATTTCGCTTAAATACTTTTTTTCTGACGCAGAAAGTATAATAAGCGCATCACTAATTTCCAGACGTTGAATATTGTCGCCAAAATTGGATAAATCACCGATAACAGGTACATTTTTATAATGGCTTTTTTCCCGGACGCCGGATGGATTTACGAATCCACGAATATTATATCCTAAGGCAGGAGAAGTAATTATTTTATCATACAGTCCAGCAGCTTCAATATTCCAACCGATAATAAGCGTATTTTTTAGTTTATTATACTCCATAGCCTCTAATCTGGCAAGCAAACTATTCTCCCTGAATTTTATAAAGAATATTGAATAAATGTGGCAACACTTAACAATATACTAATACTTTATTTAATTCATGTAACAATCATCACATTAATAATACTTTATCTGAAAAATTGATAAATAAAGGAATTTACTATTTACACTCAAGAACATCTTATCTGCCAATCATCAATAATCTTTCTGATATTTTAAGAATAATTTAAATACTGATTTTTCTACTAAAAATTTACAACCAATATTTAACATTTGCGACTTGTTTGATTTAGATGTGATAACGGTATATATTTTCATTATTACGTATACTGCGGTTTTTTATTACATTTTTTGTATAAATATTAGCTATAAAATATCAACTTTACAAATAAATGTTCTAATTCTTTAACATTTGATCAACTCAATTGTTAAGTAAAATAAATTTGAATCTAATGGTTGTGCTTTATATCATAAATTATTGCATAATTGTAAATTACTAATCATAAATAAAATAAAATAAAAATTAAAATCATAATTTTAAAAATAACCAAGCTTTATCAATATTATATTTAAAATGAAACTTACGCTAATTCAATTAATATTTCCAAACTGATTTCACCTGTTTATAAAAACATTTATCTGTTTTAATAATGAAGCCGGTATAGAAATAAAAGGCAGGTAAAATTAAATATATTTCAAAAAAAGCCGAACAAGATATTCCCCGCCCGGCTTATGTACAAACTAACTTTTTTAGTTCTTAGACTTCCATTACTTCTTTTTCTTTATTTTCCATTATTTCATCAATTTGTTTAATATGATCATCCGTTAATTTTTGCGTTTCTTCAAGCTCTATGCTCAATTCATCTTCAGAAATTTCATGATTCTTTTCCAATTTTTTCAAATGATCATTAAGATCGCGCCTAATATTTCGTATTGCTATTTTGCTGTCTTCCGTAAATTTATGGACTAATTTAACGAGGTCTTTTCTACGTTCTTCGCTTAATTGAGGAATTGGAATACGTATAAATGTCCCATCATTATTTGGATTGAATCCGAGGTCTGCTTTTAATATTTCTTTTTCAATATCAGGCAGCATTTTCTTTTCCCATGGCTGAACAACAATAAGGCGCGGCTCGGGTACGCTTACAGTTGCCGCTTGATTTATAGGCACCTTCTGCCCATAATAATCAACTTTAACTGAATCAAGCAAAGCCGGTGTGGCGCGCCCTGTTCGAATCTTAGTCAATTCACTAGTAAATGTTTCTATAGTTTTGTTCATTCGATATTTGGCGTCTTTTTGTAATTCTTTTGCATCCATTTTATCACCCCTGCACTTTTGTTCCGATTGACTCGCCTAAAATTATTTTTTTCAAATTATCTGTTCTATCAAAATTAAAAACAATAATTGGCAATTCATTATCCATGGAAAGGGTAATAGCAGTCGTATCCATTATCTTCAACCCTTTCTTCACAACATCCATATAAGTAAGAGTATCAAACTTAAAGGCGTCTTGGACCTTTTCCGGATCTGCGTTATAAACGCCGTCAACGCGCGTACCTTTAAGAATAATATCCGACTTTATTTCAACCGCACGCAGTACCGCCGCCGTATCAGTAGTAAAAAATGGATTTCCGGTGCCTGCGCTAAAAATAACCACCCGTTTTTTTTCAAGATGCCGTACAGCTTTCTCTATAATATAAGGTTCGGCAAATTCTTGCATCTTTACCGCTGTCATTACGCACGACGGGATTTTATTCCTTTCCAGAATATCATGCAAAGCCAGAGCATTGATCACAGTAGCCAGCATCCCCATGTGGTCTGCCGTAACACGGTCCATTTGTTTTGCATTATCAGAAAGCCCTCGGAAAATATTTCCGCCGCCTGTTACAATTCCAATCTCTACGCCTAAATCATATACTTTTTTAATCTCATTTGCAAAACGTTGGAGAGCATGTGGACATATACCGTTCTTTTGCTGTCCGGCAAGCGACTCCCCGCTTATCTTTAGCAAGATACGTTTATATTTTGGGATTAAAGCAGGCATATTTTACTTTCCAATATGAAAACGGGCAAAATGTTTAATGGTTACATTTTCACCTACTTTTGAAATTGTTTCGGTAAGCAAATCGTTAATTGTCTTTTCCGGATCTTTTATGTAATCTTGTTCTATAAGACAAACTTCCTGATAATATTTTTCAACACGTCCCTGAACAATTTTATCAATAATATGATCCGGCTTACCGGAGCTTTGCGCTTGTTCTTTATATATATCTTTTTCTTTGTCTATAACAGCTTGATCCAACTCTTCACGACGGACTACCAATGGGTTCGCCGCTGCTATATGCATAGCTATATTTTTTGTAAAATCCTTCATATTATCTGTATTGGCGACAAAGTCTGTTTCACAATTTATTTCCACTAAAACTCCGAGCTTGCTTCCTGGGTGAATATATGAAGCGATTATCCCCTCATTAGCGGCGCGGTCTACACGTTTTGCGGCTTTAGCTATACCTTTCTTACGTAATATTTCAATGGCTTTTTCAACGTCTCCTTCAGCCTCGGTTAACGCTTTTTTACAATCCATCATCCCTACGGCGGTTTTTTCACGCAGGTCTTTTACCATTGCTGCTGTAATCTCTGCCATTCCTACAACTCCTCTTTCGTACTATTCGTTTCTTTATTTCCCTTTGCCGCTTGCTGTGTTTCTTTTTCTAACGGCTTTTTCTCTTCTTTAACTGCTTCGTCCAATGCTTTAACTTCGGCTACTTTTTGTTTAGCTTCAATAATTGCATCGGCAAATTTACTTGTTATCAGGCTAATGCTCTTCGCAGCGTCATCATTAGCCGGTACGGGATAATCAATCTCCGTTGGGTCCGAATTCGTATCAATCATAGCAAAAATAGGAATGTTCATTTTAATCGCTTCTTTAACGGCAATATTTTCCTTTTTTGTATCTACAACAAAAACTGCGCCCGGCAGGCGTTTCATATCCTCAATTCCGCCGAGAACTTTGTAAAGTTTTTCTTTCTCGCGGTCAATCATCAATCTTTCTTTTTTTGATATTTTTTCATAAGTGCCGTCTTTACTCATTTTTTCAAGATTCTTATAATGTTTAATCGATTTTTTAATTGTTGAAAAATTTGTAAGCATTCCACCAAGCCAGCGATGGGACACATAATATTGATTACAACGCTGCGCCTCAGAATTTATTATTTCTTTTGCCTGAATTTTTGTTCCTACAAAAAGAACATCGTAGCCTTCATCAACTATTTTCTTAATTGCCTCAAGGGCGCGGTCTAAATTTTTTTGTGTTTTTTTTAAGTCTATGATATGAATCCCATTTTTATTCATAAAAATAAATTCTTTCATTCTGGGATTCCAACGGCGGGTTAAATGTCCGAAATGCGTACCTGCGGCTAGTAACTGATCCAATGCAATTGAGGGCATAATTTCTCCTTATAATTTGGGTTATACCTCCACCAACTTAAAATCCTCTTTAATCCCAAAACATCGGGACACCCAAAGAGACAATAGTTGATGTGCGTTTTTTTAGTTAATCGTAATGTATTTAAAACACGAAAAAAGCCAGAGTAATTTTCTGGCTTCGATTTAAAATAATATTTCCAAGTATTAACGTTTTGAAAACTGGTAGCGTTTACGAGCTTTGGCTAAACCGTATTTCTTTCTTTCCTTTTCTCTCGGATCCCTTGTAAGAAAACCGCCATGGCGTAATTCTTTTCGGTAATCTTCGCTGTAAGCCAATAAAGCCCTTGCAATTCCAAGGCGAACTGCGCCTGCCTGCCCGCTTAAGCCACCGCCGTTTACTCGAATTTTAAAATCAAATTTATCTAAATTTTCAGTAATCTCTAATGGCTGCTCAATATCCATTTTTAAAGTTTCACGCTTAAAATAATCAAGCAGTCCTTTACTCCCGTTAATCGATATATTACCATCGCCCGGCGTCATTCTTATACGAGCAACCGCTCCTTTACGCCTTCCTACTGTTGCAAATACTTCCATTAAAAAAACTCCTGATTATTTATTTGATATCCAATGTTTGTGGCTGCTGAGCTTTATGCGGATGATCTGACCCGGCATAGACTTTTAATTTTTTAAACATATTCCGTCCTAAGGCATTTTTTGGCATCATTCTTTTTACGGCATATTCTACTACGCGTTCGGGATGACGCTGCAACATTAATGCAACAGGCGTTTGCGTCACTCCACCGGGATAGCCGGAATGACGAAAATATGTCTTCTGTTCCATTTTTTTGCCGGTTAACTTTATTTTCTCAGCATTAACAACAACAATATAATCGCCGACATCCTGATGCGGCGAATAGATTGGTTTATTTTTCCCTCTTAAAATATGCGCGATTTTACTTGCCATCCGACCCAATACCTGACCTTCGGCGTCAATAATATACCAGCGCTTTGATTCTTCAATTTCCTTATCCCGCGCAATGTATGTTTTCAAGCTCAACCTCCTGATCTAAAATTTAAAAATAAAACAAATAATTTAATATCATTATTTTTCTTAGTCAAGTTTTTTTGCGGGTTGTTTATAGGGTATCAAATTGGTTTTACTAAAGAACCTGTATTTAATTTTCTTCTTTCACATCTTCGTAGTTGACGGCATTTGTATCTGCCTCTCTAACGCCGTTAGATTTAACCAAGTCACGATAAACAACCGCTTCTTTTAAGGCGTCTAATTTTTGGAATACCGGTTTCAAGGTTTTATACTGCATTAATTCCAATCTAAATTTAGCAATATACGGCAGACCTTTTAAATAACCGCTTAAATGTTTGCGCATTTCAATAACGCCCTTGCACTCGCCTTTATATTCCACACTATAAAGATAATGGCGTTTCAGAATATCCACACGTTCATCCAGAGAAGGTTTTTCCGCTGTTTGTCCTGTTTCCATATATAATTTAGCGTCGCGAAAAATCCATGGATTATGCATCGCTCCTCTGCCAATCATAACCGCATCGCAGCCGGTCTGTTCAAACATTTCTAAAGCCTGCCGCGGCTCGGTAACATCGCCGTTTCCGATAACAGGGATATTCACCGCTTCTTTTACTTTTTTAATCCACTCCCAATCCGCAGTTCCCTTATATCCCTGAGTCCTTGTCCGCGCATGAATGGCAATGGCTTCGATTCCCACATCCTGCATTTGTTTGGCAATTTCTACTATTTGAATGGAATCCGCGTCCCAGCCCAGCCGCGTTTTGGCGGTCACCGGAAGATTTACTGAACAAGCTACGGCTTTACAGATTTCAATCATTTTAGGCGCGTCGCGTAGCAAACCTGAACCGGCGCCTTTTAAAGCGACTTTTTTGACCGGACAGCCAAAATTTATATCAATAAAATCAGGGTCTTTCCCCTCGGCTATCCGGGCGGCTTTAACCATAGCTTCAACTCGATTGCCATAAATCTGTATGCCAATGGGATGTTCTTCGGGCTTAATAGTCATTTTTTTAAAAGCCTTTTCCGCATCCCGTATAAGCGCTTCCGAACTGATAAATTCGGAATACATTACATCGGCGCCCATTTGTTTGCAGATCATCCGGAAAGGATAATCGCTTACATTTTCCATCGGCGCTAAAAACAATCCTTTATCGACTTTATATTTTCCGTATTGAATCGTCATCGATCCTCTGTATTGTTAAAAAGTAATTTATTGTATAGTCCCGACTGGTCGGGAAATGTTTACCCTATTAAAAGTGCCTAAAGTGTCTAAAGTTAAAAGTGAACTAAAGTTAATGAAAACTTTAGTCATTTTAGTTCACTTATAAACTTTAAACTTTTTTCACTGATCGAGCAGGCATTTGTTATTAAAAAATCTTCATCCTACACGGGCGGGCTGATAGCTGATTGCTTTCACATAAACACTCATGGGCTTCCGTCCTCAACAAAGTATAAAAGTTTTCAGCTTTTTCTTACCCATCCCTAAGCCGGATAAACCGGAAATAACAAATATCAAATAATAAATACCAATTCTTTAGGATTCCATTCTTCTGTACTCCCCACCGGAGTTGCCGCCCCGGGCACAGC
>JAUXGF010000223.1 GCA_030622395.1 Calditrichaceae bacterium | reverse complement strand
AGGGTAGGTTGTGTTATTCCAACATATACACACCCAAATAAATTCCCCCTGTCACTGACGGTATTACTGCTTTATAAAAAATCTGTGAGCTTCAAAAACTTAGACCGGATATTGGTTATATTTTTAAAAGCTTTTTATCAAATTTATCATAAAATGCAAATTCGCCTAATCCCAAACTATCATCTTTAACAAGTTTAATTTTAATCCAATATTTCCACATTAACTTTAACCTGCGGTTATACCTGCCGCTGTTTAAATAACTGTACACTTGCGGAGTGATATGTAAAGTTACTCTTCGGTCTCCCCTGCCGGCTCGATAGCGTTGTATCCAACGTTCAATAGCAGATACGGTTGTGGTTAATGTCGGCACTAATCCTGTGCCGCCGCAAACCGGGCAGGAATCGTTAATAGTATGTAAAACGCTGGGGCGAACCCGTTGGCGGGTCATTTCAATTAAACCGAAACGGCTTAATTCTTCGATTTTAGTGATAGACCGGTCTTTAGTAAATTCCTTTTTTAACTCCATAAAAACTTTCTTTTTGTTACTCTCATTCCGCAGATCAATAAAATCAATAATAATTAATCCACCTAAATCGCGTATTCGGGTTTGCCGGGCAATTTCACGACAGGCTTCCAAATTAATTTTAAGCGAGTTGGTTTCATGATCTTTTCGTCCGATAAACTTGCCGCTGTTAACGTCAATTGAAACCAGCGCCTCAGTCGGCTGAATGATAAGATATCCGCCGTTCTTTAGCCATACCTTGCTTTCTCCCAACTTTTCGACTTCAATTTCAATATTAAAATGATCGAATATGGGTTTCTTCTCCTTATAATATGTAACTTTATGGCTTAAATACGGGGCGACATATTTGACATAAGAGAGAATTTCTCGCATTTGCTTACGGGAATCTACTATCACACGACTTACATCTGATGTGAACAAGTCTCGTATAATGCTCGACGCCATTGCCATATCTTTAAAGATCAACGTCGGCGGGACTTGTGTTTTTATTTTAGTTTCTAATTTTTTCCAGGTGGAAATCAATGAAGTTAAATCTTTTTTGATAACCTGGTCTTGTTTCTCTTCAGCTACGGTTCGGATAATAAGTCCAAAATTTTCGGGCAGAATTTGGCGTGCAATATCTTTAAGACGTTTACGTTCTTTATGATTACTTATTTTACGGGAAATCCCTATATAATCTTTGCCCGGCACAAGCACTACAAAACGACCGGGCAGGGAAATTTCTGTGGTGACCCGGCAGCCTTTAGTGCTAATAGGCTCTTTAATAATTTGTACAAGAACATCCTGTCCTCTTTTTAGGTTTTTCTCTACTATAAATTTTCCATCAGCGCGTTTGTTTTTTTTACTATGATTCTCTTCTTCTTCATAATCGATGAAATAGTCCTGATATGATGCTGATACATCGGAAAAGTGTAAGAAGGCGTTTTGTCCGTGTCCGATATCTATAAACGCAGCCTGCATACCCGGCAAAACCCGGCTGACTGTTCCTTTATAAATATCCCCGACCATTCGCTCGTATTCAGGACGTTCAATGAATAATTCGACTAATTTTGAATCTTCCAGAATAGCGATCCGTGTTTCCTCATTAGTTGCATTAATGACAATCTCTTTAATCATTATAAAATAATCCTTATTTAAAAGTGTAATCTTGTTTAGCGTGCAGGAACGCAAAGAGAAGATGATCTTTAGTAGAATGATTCTATACTTAAATAAAAGCTAATGGCTCAGCCCGTGTGAGGAATCCCGAATGTTCGGGATGGAATAATGGAGTGATGGAGTATTGGAGTAATGGATTGATGATTAAATAGATAGTAAAACAATCCATTCATTAATTCAATAATTCATTAATTCAATTTTTCCACTACTCCATCACTCCAATTCTTCACCTGTGCTGAACAGTATATAAAAGAGGGGACGGCTTTTTAAGGGAGAATTTCTAAAGGCGTTTTTTCATCTTCACCCCGGCGGATCAACTGCATTTTTCTATGCACCTGAGCCCGCCTGACGTCAAATGAATTATTTTCAAAAAGTTTCTGTAAAATTTCGCCGATACGCACTGTTTTATTATCGATAGCTTTAGTTTTGATGCGTAAACAACAGCCGTTATGAGCGACAGATACAATGTACGGACGGATGTTAATTGTTTTATATTTTCCCTTTACCCGTCGTTCTACTTCGATATGCTCTGCCGCTAACAATTTTTCGAGCGATCTTTTGAAATCCGTTTCGTCTATGTTTGATTCTTTTAAATTGACCTCATACTCTGCTAAATTGATTGCCGCAGTGAGTGAAACGACTTTTTGTTTAATGGGCTTAACAGAGGTAATCTGTAAACCCGGCGGTAAACAGCAATTTAGCAAATCAGCCAGCCCGCCCCGGAAGCTGCCGTCGATTTCCAAATCCATATACTCCGCATCGCTGGTAAAACCAAGCGATAAAGACGGTCCAAAGGAAAATTTTGGATGCGGATTGAATCCATGACTGTAAACCAACGGTATTCTTGCCCTGCGGCAGGCGCGATCAAATACACGAATTAAATTAAGGTGTGAAAGATAACGAGCATAACCGGCCTTTTTATATTGCAGCCGTAAACTGATAGTGTTTTCAGGTGTAAAATCAGTTTTTCTTAAAACGTGTTTTATTGATTTCTCTTCGCTTTTCACTGCAAAATATTGTTTTTGATTAATGGGTTGATCGTTTTTAATCGACCCTGCTTTTGTATAGCATTCGGTAAAATCACTAAATTCTCCTTTACGCTGAATGCCGCAGTTAAAGCATCCCTCCTTTTTACAATCAATAATCGTTTTCTCTTGAAAGGCGTTATGACGTTCTCTTAACAGAAACTTTTTGACAACTCCCTTATCAATATGGTCCCATGGCAAGGGATTGTCTTCAGGAAATTCTCCTGTAAAGCGCTCAATTGACAAACCGGTTTGCTTAACGGCTTGTTCCCAGAGCTCAATCTTAAAATTCTCCGACCAACCTTCAAAAATGGCGCCGTTTTTCCAGGCAAGATAAATTGCCTGCGCCATTCTCCGGTCAGCGCGTCCCAAAACACATTCTACTAATGAAACATCCAGATCACGCCAGCTAAATTTTACCTGCTTGATCCGGGCAAATCTTCTCCTTAAAACATTTATTTTTTCTAAAAATTCTTCCTTGTTATCCTGCCGTTCCCATTGAAATGGCGTATGGGCTTTAGGTGAAAACGGAGAGACCGATACATTAAACCGCACCCCGCCATACTGCCTGCTTATTCTAACTATATTTTCAATCAGATCAGCTAAAGATTCAATATCCTCCATTGTTTCGGTGGGTAATCCGATCATAAAATAAAGTTTTAAAAGTTTCCATCCATTGCTAAGGGCAATATGAATGGACTTAAATAAATCCTGATCACTGATGTTTTTATTAATAACTCTTCTAAGCCGCTCGCTGCCCGCCTCCGGTGCAAAAGTAAAACCGGATTTGCGGATCGAAGCGGCAACTTCAGCGATCTCTTTAGTAAAGCTGTCTGCGCGTATAGATGGGAATGATACATTCACATTCATACCGTCAAGCGCTTCCTTTCCTTTAGCTATTAGTCCGTTCAAGCCTGAATAATCGGAAATCGACAGTGATAGAAGAGAAACTTCTTCATAGCCTGTATTATCAATGACGGCAATTATCTGGTCGATAATTTCATCCTGATTTCTTTCACGCACAGGGCGATAGATCATTCCGGCATTGCAGAAGCGGCAGCCATTTGTACAGCCGCGCATTACTTCCACAGCAAGACGGTCGTGCGTTACGTTAATAATGGGCACAACCGGTTTTTCCGGATAGTGTTCCGCTTTTAATTGCGGCAGGATGCACGTTAAAATACGTTCCGGCGCCTGCTTCGTATTTGGTTGAATTTTAGTAAACCATCCATCGTTGTCAAATTGGACGTCATAGAATGAAGGAATATAAACGCCGCGGATTTTAGATAATTCGGTTAAAATTCCTTGGCGTGATTTCCCGGTCTTTTTAGCCGCCTCTACTGTATTGCAAATTTCTACGAAGCTTTCTTCCCCGTCGCCGATAAGAAAAGCGTCAATAAATGCAGCCATAGGTTCGGGATTGCAACTACATGGCCCGCCGGCTAAGATTATTGGATGATCATCGTTTCTGTCTTTAGCCCAGACTGGTATGTCGCTTAAATCAAGCATGTTTAGAATGTTTGTATAGGTCAATTCGTACTGCAACGTAAAACCAATGATATCGAATTCCTGAAGCGGCGTAAATGATTCTAAACTATAAAGCGTAATTTCTTCGCTGCGCATTTTCTCGTCCATATCCGGCCAGGGAGCATAAACCCGTTCCGCCCAAATATGCTTATGCTTATTTAAGATATGATATAATATATCGAAGCCTATATAAGACATGGCAATTTCGTAAACTTCAGGGAAAGCCAAAGCCACGCGTACTGAAACCTTAGCGGGTTTTTTCATTATTATATTATATTCATTCCCAATATAACGGCCCGGTTTGGAAACGAACGGCAAAATTTTATCTTCTAAAACAGCTTCTATTTTTTTATTTTTCATAAATGAAAATATAATTCTCTCATTAAAACAGCTTATCAAATAAGCGCTTAAAATATATGAAATATCTTTTATTTAAGCAAACTTGAATGCTTACCATTTGTAAAACCTCTGAAGGGGTGAAATATTAAGACCCACCCCTAACCCCTCCCAAGAGGGGCATTGCCTTATTCACCCCTTGGGAGGGTTAGGGGTGGGTTTGTGTTATTCAGCGCCTGCCTGCGGGGATCCGTCTACTGACGGACACTGATTTTCAAGCGTTTACGGATATTGAAGGATGAATATAGTTATACTGATTAATCTAATAAGAAAATTAATTGTGATAAAATGGAAGAAGATACAATAACGACTAATTCGATCAGCTAAATACTAAGTACGAGTTTTTAATAAAATTATTAATAGGGGATTTACATAATCAAAAAAAGCTTAATTCAGGGCTTATCCCATAATTTGACTGATTTTATCAATTAATAATTTAACATTAGCATTTGAATCGGGAATAATAATAATAGTATCATCGCCGGCTACCGTACCGATTATATGACTCCCCTTTAGCTTATCCAAATAAATTGCCACCCCCTGAGCCCTGCCCGGCATCGTTTTTACAACAACAGTCGATTCATTATTTAAAACACTAATAATCTCCATGCCAATGATTTGTTTGATTGCCTGTGAATTGTCATCCTGATGAAACACATATTTAAAGCCGTTGTCATCCGGTACGCGGACAATGCCTATTTCATGTAAATCACGCGATAAAGTAGCCTGGGTTGTGTCGAATCCACTTTCATTAAGATATTCCAGTAATTCTTCCTGGCTGGAAACTGTTTTGGAAGTAATGATTTCTTTAATCTTAGATTGACGAATCTGTTTAGATGACATAATAATTACCTATTTATTTTTATACTAATTTTTTATTTTCTTAAATCACTATAATTTATTTAATTTATGCAAATTGTTCTATTTATTTTAATTAAAAGAATTGATTAAAATTAGATATTATTT
>JAUXGF010000455.1 GCA_030622395.1 Calditrichaceae bacterium | reverse complement strand
TATATGAATAAAATTTATTGTAAACTACTTTGGATTTTCCTGATTCCAATTACTGTTTTTGCTCAAGATCCCATCTCATGGTCGAAACACATTATTTCCGACACATTAGAAAAAGCTAAAAAAAATGTTGTCATTGATTTGGATAACGACGGCGATCTCGATATAGTTTGTGCCGCCAATCCTGAGGGAAACGGCAGCGAGGATAATCAAAAGATCAATGTAATGTGGTTTGAAAACAATGGCGGCGAATCTTTCACCCAGCATGATATTGATTCATCTTTTTTCAGTGCCAGGGGACTGGCTTGCGGAGACCTGACAGGAAACGGATACGCTGACGTCATAGCCGGTTGCAGCCGCAGCGCACCGTTAGTCTGGTATAAAAATGACGGAACTCCCGGAAGCGGTATTTGGGCAAAAGATTCAATCGGAGGGGCGGCTCCTTTGAATTACAGCATCATGGTTGTAGATATAGACAAGGACGGCAATCCGGATATTTTGGATGGAATGGGCAGCGACGCCATTGGCGCTACTTCCGGCACAGACACCATACGCTGGTTCGAAAACAGCGGGGGATCGTCGCCCACTTTTACGCAGCATTTAATTTGCACAACTTATTCCTCGCCAAGCGGCGTTTATGCAGCCGACTTTGACAATGATTCCGATCTCGATGTAGTCGGTATGGCCTGGACGGAAATTTCGGCGACGGCTCAGCAGGATGAAGATATACGCTGGTGGGCGCAGGGCAGCGGCGATTCATGGACGCAAACGGAAATAATTCAACAATATTATGCCGGCAATGATGTAACGGCTGTGGATATTAATCAAAGCGGCACAATTGATATTGTGGGCGCAGGATATAAAGTCAATTCGCTTGATTGGTGGTCTAATAACGGCAGCGGCTCGAACAGGTTCAGTTCAATTAATGTAATCGCCTCTGATTTTCGGCGGTCGCGCAATGTTAAAGTTGCTGATATTGACGGCGACGGCGATCTGGATGCGGCTGCGGCTGCGGATTTTGATAATGAAATCAGTTGGTTTCAAAATAACGGCGAACAAAGTTTTACTGAGCATAATGTAAATAACGGCTTTACTTACGCTTATTTTGTTTCCACAGCCGATATTGACGGCGACGGCGATATTGATTTGATTGGAACGGCTCAGGATGCACATGAAACCGGCGAAACAATCGAAGGTCAGTTAGCCTGGTGGGAAAATGATCTCGAAGATAAACAGACTATTGCGGCGGGCGATCAGTTGCCTGTTAATTTTTGGAACGCCAAAGTAACCATTGATTTTTCTTCAGGCAGCGCCGGGGATGTTTCGGTTTTTTACAATCACGGTGAAAATTCTAACCGCGACAGCGTGCAAAGCGGCGTTGTCGATCACATTGCCCTGAAGGGATACTATACAATTGTGGCTGATAAAGGAACTTATCAATGTGATATTAATTTTTCTTACGCCGGTATCAGCGAATGGAGCGCTATTAATGATGAAGCGGATCTGCTTATTTGCCTGTGGGACGAAGTAAGCGAAGAGTGGAAAAAAGCGGGAACTTCGCAGACGGTCAATGCAGCTAATGATAGTATTCTTGTGCGCGGCTTAAGCGGTAAGTTGAACCGATATTCATTATTTACAATCGGATCCAGCACAACTGATAACGCCCTGCCTGTTGAGTTGCTTGCATTTGAAGCGCAAGTTATGGAAGACGGCGTTCGATTATTCTGGCAAACAGAAAGTGAAATTGAAAACCAAGGCTTTGAAATCCTGCGCAAAAGCGCTGATGATTCCAGCTATCATCTGTTAAGCTCATATCTAATCAATGAAAATTTAGCGGGATTAGGCACCTCCGCCTTTGGCAGGGAATATGAATATTTTGACCGTAATGTGCAATCCGGTAAAACTTATTTTTATAAATTAATAGACGTTAGTTATAACGGACAGAAATTTGAGCATAAAAAACTATCCGTTGATTTTGTACCGGAAAATATAATCAAGATTACCGGTTTGGAACTGCCCGAAACAATGCGCCTTTATCAAAATTATCCCAACCCTTTTAACAGCGCTACTATGATAGAATTTTCGATCCCTAAACTAGAAAGAGTTGACGTATCAAATGTTAATTTGGATATTTACAATTTATTAGGTCAGCGTGTTAGGGTATTATACAAAGGACAATTAGCCGCCGGTAATTATACTTTACGATGGGACGGTCAAAATGAAGCGGGCGTATCCGCAGCTTCCGGCGTTTACATTTATCGTTTACAAGTTAATGACCGCATAACCGCAAAACGCCTGACGATTACAAAGTAATCCTCTCAAATGAAGAATTCTTCCACCAATTCCCGCCAGAGGCGGACAGGCATCAATTCAATAATTCATTAATTTATTAATCCAATTCTTCCATTACTCCATCACTCCAATTCTTCACCTACTATTATCTTACCCCTATTATTACCCTTATTTAAGTGTATTACCCTTTTTATTCCATTTTGCTCCCGGCCCCTTACCCGAAGCCTCGATTTCCCCTTTTTTAGATAAATCCCTAAATTTTGTTTATAATCAATATCGCTTCTTAAAAACCGGGCAGTTTAAATTTCATTACCACCTCGCCTGTTTCGCGGTCGATTGAAATACCCCGATCCTCTGTAATCAATTCTTTTCCGGTAGCCATTTTAAATACGCCGTTCAGGAATTGCATTCCCTGGTTAAGCGTCGATTCTATCTCTTCAGGCTGAGGCGTTTTTTCCTTTTGAGTTTCCGCTGAAACTTCACTTTTTATTTCCGGTTCTTCCTCTGCAAAAATCTGTTCGGCTTCTTTATCCT
>JAUXGF010000130.1 GCA_030622395.1 Calditrichaceae bacterium | reverse complement strand
CTTTTAAACTCCAGGTAAATGAAGGAAGTTACAGCTTTCATCCTTATTTTATCCGAAATGGGGAAGAGATAAGTATTAATAAGAAAACAAATATTCTAACCGTTAATCCTATCTGGTTTTATAGAAACGGTAAGCTTAATTATTGTGACTTTCCTCTAAGTTATTCATACATAAAATCGTTTATCGATGAAAATTTAGAAATTGATCTTACAAAAGACGAATACCAAAGTTTTATTTCTGAATATTTAGCTAAACTTCCTATTTTCCCTTATGTTGAATTTCCACCTGGAATAGCTGTAACGGAAGTGAATTCAATTTCTACTAAACGTGTTTATATTGAAGAGATGGATGACCAGCTTATGGTTTCCCTGTCGCTTTTTTATGATAAGATTGAAATTTCATTCAGCCATCGTAACGATCAATATTTACATTATGACAACAAAACCAAACAGATTATCCGCGTTCACCGCGACCGTGACGCTGAAATGAATATTCGTGACCGAGTATTAGAAAGCGGCATAATCGAAGATACGCCCGGTTTGTTTTACGCTACTTTTGAAGAGGCTTTAGATTGGCTGTTCGACGGTTTGCCCGTATTGGCTGAAGATGGTTTTGAGATTATGGGCGAAGAGAGTTTGGTCCGCTTTAAAGTAAAACGGGATCCCGCATCTTTCGGAGTTAATGTATCTTCCGAAACAGATTGGTTTGATATTGAACTCAATTTAGAGTTTAACGGCATATCTGTAACCCTGGAAGAATTAAAGAAAGCCTTAAGAGCTCAAAAAAAATATGTAAAGCTGCGCGATGGAAGCATTGCCCGCCTGCCTGAAAAATTAATCGAAAAACTTAATTATATGATTAATTTCGGCAGGGTTGACGATAACGCCATCCGTTTTGCCAATCATCACCTGACTTTCATTGACAAGATGCTTGCTGAAGCAGATCAAAAAAACCTGGATACCTTAAGTCAGGAGAAGTTAAAAAAACTGGATAAATTTGATACAATCAAAACTTATGAAATGCCTAAAAATTTTATCGGCGAGTTACGCGATTATCAGAAATCGGGCTACGATTGGATGAACTTTTTGAAAGAGTTTTCTTTCGGAGGTATTTTAGCTGACGATATGGGGCTTGGCAAAACCATCGAGGCTTTAAGTATATTACAAAACGAGGTTAATTTACACCCTAAAATGTCTAATTTAATTGTAGCGCCGACGTCGGTTATTTTTAATTGGGCGCGTGAGATTGAACGCTTCACTCCGGACTTAAAATATTTGATACATTACGGTACACGGCGTTCTAAGGATATCCGTCGTATTAAAAAATCCTCATTAATTTTAACTACTTATGGTCATATACGGCGTGACATCGAATTTCTAAAGGAAGTTCATTTTAACTATGCTATATTAGACGAATCACAAAATGTTAAAAATCCGTTTTCAGAAACATCTAAAGCAGTCAGGCTTTTAGACGCTCAGAATCGTTTAGCTTTAACCGGAACGCCGGTTGAAAACAATACAATGGATTTGTGGTCACAGTTTGCTTTTATAAATCCCGGTTTACTCGGCGATCTGAATTTCTTTAAGGAATCATTTATGCGTCCTATTGAAAAAGAACAGAACGTCCAGGCGGCGTCTGCGCTTAAGCGCCTTATCTTCCCGTTTATATTACGCCGTACAAAAGAAGATGTAGCCAAAGAGCTGCCCCCCAAAGTTGAGAGTATTATCTATTCGCCGATGTCGGATGAACAGCAAGAAATGTATAATAAATGGCGCTTAAGTTATCGTGACAATATCCTTGAAGAAATTGAGGGTAAAGGATTAAACAAGTCTAAATTTAAAGTTTTAGAAGGCTTGACAAAACTGCGTCAAATATCCTGCCATCCGAGATTGGTGGATTCTATATATGTGGATACCTCCGGCAAATTTGACGCCCTTAACGAGATGGTGGAAGAAATTATATCTGAAAACCATAAAGTACTGATCTTCAGCCAGTTTGTGCAAATGCTGAAAATTATCAGACAAACTTTTGATTCACAAAATATTCCATATTCTTATCTTGACGGCTCAACAACAAACCGCGAAACTCCGGTTAACCAATTTCAGGAAGATGACGAAATACGTATATTCCTGATCAGTTTAAAAGCCGGCGGAACCGGATTGAATCTTACCGCTGCGGATTATGTAATCCACTATGATCCATGGTGGAATCCTGCTGTTGAGATGCAGGCTACCGACCGCGCTTATCGAATAGGTCAAACCCGTAAAGTTTTTGCCTATAAACTGATTTCTAAAGACAGCGTTGAAGAAAAAATAGTAAAATTACAGGACAGAAAAAGGGAGTTAGTAAAATCTTTAATTTCCACTGAAGAGAGCTTTTTTAAGTCGCTTACTAAAAATGATATTTTAGATCTTTTTGAATAGAATACTTTTTTACAAAACAGAAAAGCAGATATTTTGACTTTGTAAATTGGAATTTGAAAGTTATTTGTTCCGAAGGAATGCCTTCGGTATAATTTTTGACTTGGATTTTGCGATTTGTTGATACACAAATGTAAAGTTTATTTCGTTACAGATCCTTAAATGCGGTATTTACGTGAATAATATCGCATGAATATTCTTTCCAGTTCTATTTCTTTTTCAGTTTTTTGATTTTTTTTGCGCACTTGAATAATATCTTTCAATGTATAATCTTTTAGTATTTTTAAGTCATTTGTATCCAGATCATCATTATGCCCGAATTCCAAAATTTGAATTAATATATTTAACGGAATATTTTTGAATTGATAAACAATAAATGGTTCAAAAGAACTGCCCGTTTCATTTTCTAATAATTCGACAACTTTTTCAATTTCCATCCGGTCGCGGTACTGACGTCGTGAAGTAAGCGCGTCAAACACGTCGCAAACCGCCAAAATTTTCCCGCCAAGAGGGATTTGACTGCCCTTTAATCCCAAAGGATATCCACTCCCGTCAATCTTTTCATGATGAGTTGAAGCAATCATCGGGATTTCGCGCAGGTGTTTTTGAAAATGAATTTTACTTAAAATACTTTTACTTAAGTTAGCATGGCGTTTTATTATTTCATATTCCTCTTCGGTTAATTGTTTATTTTTAAATAGAACAATTTCCGGAATCCCGATTTTTCCTATATCATGTAGTAACGATGCATACCGAATAATATCAACTTCCGCTTTACTTAAACGCATTAAATGGGATATCTCGACCGCATAAAGCGTTACCCGCCGCGAGTGACCGGAGGTGATATAGTCGCGGGCGTCGAGCGTGGTTGATAAAGTTTCTATAAAGCTGATAAATGATTTGTTAACTTCATCATATAATTGGGCGTTTTCAACGGCTGATGCGGCAATATAAGAAATTGCCTGCAATAACTCTTCATCTTGTTTGGTAAAAGGTCCGTCAATGCGGTTTAATACTTGAAAAACACCGATCACTTCGTTTAAGTTATTGTGCATGGGCATGGTGAGTATGTTCTTAGTTTTATAACCTGTTTTCTTATCGATTTCAGGATTAAAACGCGGATCGGCGTAAGCGTCGGGGATATTTAAAACTTCTCTTGTTGTCGCTGTGTGTCCGGCAATGCCTTTATCCGCAGGAAAGCGGATTTCTTTTTTAACGCCTTTAGCTACTTTTGACCATAATTCATTGGTATCTGTATCTAATAAAAAAACTGTGCAACGGTCTGCTTTCAAATTTAAACAAACTTCATCCATGATTCGTGATAACAGCGTCTCAAGGTCCAGCACACTGGCAAGACTTTGGGTTATCTTTAGCAGCGAATGTAAACGAGCGTTCTCGGCTCTTAATTTTTTAAAATCATCCTGCATTTTTTTATAACATCCTATTCTATCTCCTCAAAATCAGCTTCTTCAATGTTTTGGCGGTTTTCCTTTTTAATACTATTTTTCGTATTTGTCCCGCCTTTAACATGGCTGTTTGGGGGGGGATTAAACAGCAATGGTTTTATGAATCTAAATATTAAATATCCTAATAACAGTAAAAGCAAAAATCGAAGAAACATAATTACCTGCTTTTTTGGGGAATATAGTAACTCGTCCCCGCTTGATGATGATTAATCTCTACTAATATATCCTGATAATCCTGTTCTGAATTTTGGAAATCAATTTCATCGGTATTGATTACCAGTAAAGGCGCTTTATTATAATGAAAAAAGAACTTGTTGTACAACTCATTCAAGGCGTTAATGTAATCAAAACTTATATTTTTTTCAAACGATCTTCCTCTTTTGTGAATATTGTCCATCAAATGTTTTGTAGACGCCTGTAAGTATATAACCAGGCTCGGCACAGTAATTTCCTTTTCCATTAAGCGGGCGATTCCATCATACAATTTCATTTCCTTTTCCGAAAGATTTAATGTAGCAAAAATACGATCTTTTTCAAAGAGATAATCGCTGACTAATTTTTTATGAAAAAGGTCTAATTGCCGAAGCTCCTGAAGTTGCTTAAAACGGCTTAGTAAAAAAAATATCTGCGTCTGAAATGAAAAGCGGTCGGGGTCTTCGTAAAATTCTTCTAAAAAAGGGTTCTGTTCAAATTCTTCAAGTATAATACGCCCTCCTATTGTTCGGGAAAGCATATCCGCTAATGTTGTTTTACCGGCTCCTATTACTCCTTCTATGGCTATAAATCTAAATTTTTCTAATGACATATTTTACCATTGATCTTTAAATAAACTTACACGGCTGTTATCAGGACATTTTTCTATTAGTTTTTTAATTGATTCACCTGTCCTGTTTTTGTAATTAGGATCAATATTTTGCAGCGTTGTAAGGACAAAATTACGCATATTCATTTCTTTATGCGGAACAGATAAAATTGTTGAATTTATACAACCGCCGTTCCAATCTAAAATATCTATATCAATTTCTCTCGGTCCCCAACGGAATGAGCGGCGTCGTCCTAAAAACAATTCTATTTCTTTGATTTTTCTTAATAACCGGAAAGGTCTTAAATTACTTTTAATGATACACGCTGCATTTAAAAAAGACCGCTGCCTTTTTACTCCATAAGGTTCGCTTTCAAATATTTGCGAAAGTTTCTCAATTTTCCCTGATTTTGCCAGTAAGTCAATCGCTTTAATTAAAAAGGCTTTACGATCGCCTGAATTGCTTCCTAAAGATAAATAATATTTCATTCAATTTCTAATTTTCTCTGAAAATTTCAACTTCCACGTGATCAAGTAAACCGTTTAAAGGAACATGCGGTTTGCGCACGCGGATCAAAATACTGACAATGCCCGGCAAAAGTAATATTTTAACGGCAATCTTTTCCGCTACTGTTTCGATTAGTTTAAATTTATAATTCTCAAATGTATCTTTAGCTATTTTATAAATAGCGCGGTAATCAATCGTCTTTTTTAAATCGTCTGTTAAGGCAGCCGGTTTTAAATCGCACTGCACTTCGATATCGATCTCGAACTTTTGCCCTAATTCCCGCTCCGCTTCATAATATCCGTGATGGGCGTAAAAAGTCATATTTTTTAACCGGATAACATCCATAATTCTTTCTGTGATAATATTTAAAGAAGATAATTAACGCTGCAACGCAGCGCTACTAAAATTTATTTTTGTTACAGAGTAATATTCATAAATTAAGGAGATTGCTGAATTGAGTCAATAAAAAAGGGGAATTGTCTGTAAAACCTCACGTGTTGCGGAAAATAAATTATAATATTAAATCTTCAATAAACAATATGTATTCGTCTCAATAAATGCTCCTATTTAAATAATGCCTAAAATTTTATACCGCAATTTAGATATTTTGGTAATAATAAAAAAAGCGGAATACCAATTTAGGGTATCCCGCTTTTATTTTAAGGAAGAGTGAATTTTTTAATACATTCCGCCCATTCCGCCAGGAGGCATAGCCGGAGCCGCTGCCGGTGAATTCTCTTCAGGTTTTTCAGTAATTAATGCATCAGTCATTAAGAGCAAAGCGGAAACAGAAGAAGCATTTTCTAAAGCGCACCTGGTTACTTTTGTCGGATCGAGAACTCCGGCTTCCAGCAAGTCTTCATACTTTTCTGTAGCTGCGTTAAACCCATAGGCGTCTTTACCTTCCATTACTTTATTTACAACAACAGAACCTTCTAAACCGGTATTATTAACTATTTGTCGGATTGGCTCTTCTAAAGCGCGGCGGACGATATCAACGCCGACTGCCTGATCGCCGGTTAATTTTAAATCGTCTAAACTACTGATAGAACGCAGCAGGGCGATCCCACCGCCGGGCACGATACCTTCTTCGACAGCGGCGCGAGTTGCATGTAAAGCGTCCTCAACACGGGCTTTCTTTTCTTTCATTTCAATTTCAGTTGCAGCGCCGATTTTAAGGACGGCAACGCCGCCGGCAAGCTTGGCAAGACGTTCCTGCAGCTTTTCTTTATCATAATCGCTGGTAGTATTTTCGATTTGAGTGCGGATTTGACCAACACGTCCTTTAATATCATCTTTAGAACCTGCGCCTTCAATAATTGTAGTATTATCTTTATCAATCGTTATTCTTTTAGCGCTGCCGAGGTCGTCTAAAGATGTGTTTTCTAATTTCAGACCGGTTTCTTCGCTGATTACTCTGCCGCCGGTTAAAATTGCTATATCGTCCAGCATGGCTTTTCTTCTATCGCCAAAACCGGGCGCTTTGACAGCGGCGACTTTCAATGTGCCGCGCAATTTATTAACAACTAATGTAGCCAGCGCTTCGCCTTCTATATCTTCAGCAATAATTAATAAAGGCTTGCCTGTTTGGGCTGTTTTTTCTAAAACCGGTAATAGATCTTTCATTGCGCTAATCTTTTTGTCGTAAATTAATATTGAGGCGTCGTCTAAAATAGTTTCCATAGTTTCTGAATCGGTTACAAAATAAGGAGATACATAACCGCGGTCAAATTGCATTCCCTCTACAACTTCCAGAGTTGTCTCAATAGATTTGGCTTCTTCAACTGTGATAACGCCGTCTTTGCCGACTTTGTCCATGGCGTCGGCTATTAATTCACCGATAGTAGTATCATTATTAGCGGATATAGTTCCGACCTGAGCGATTTCTTTTTTCCCGGAAACTTCGCGTGACATAGATTTAAGATTTTCAATAACTTTAATTACCGCTATATCTATGCCGCGTTTTAGGTCTGCCGGGTTTGCTCCGGCTGTAACGTTTCTTAAACCTTGCGTAAAAATAGCCTGAGCCAGGATTGTTGCCGTAGTAGTGCCGTCGCCGGCGACGTCGCTTGTTTTTGACGCTACTTCTTTTACCATTTGAGCGCCCATATTTTCAAATGGATCTTCCAATTCAATTTCTTTGGCGACAGTTACTCCGTCTTTAGTGATGGTTGGCGCGCCAAATTTCTTATCAATAACAACATTATTACCCTTTGGGCCAAGAGTAACTTTTACCGCTTTAGTTAACGTATCGATACCTGTCTTTAGCTTAGCAAGAGCTTCAGTATCAAATTTAATCATTTTCGCAGACATTTAAACCTCCGTTTGTTTATTATTTTATAATTATAATTTTTTAATTATTTAGATATGCTCT
>JAUXGF010000054.1 GCA_030622395.1 Calditrichaceae bacterium | reverse complement strand
TGACCTTGATAATAGAATTAATGATCTTATTTAACTGATAAATGAGATGGATTATGATTATAATGAGGTCATTTATTGTATAAATGAGATGGTTAATGACGATAATGAGATCATTTAATAAATAAATGACCTTGATAATGACATGAATTACCTTGTTTATCTAATAAATGAGATCGTTTATTAATATAATGAGGTCATTTATTCTTTAAACGAGATGGATATCAACATAAATGATATAAATATCCCAACTAAATAATCAAAAAAAACCTAAATTAAATTTTATTTATTCATAATAAATTTATCTTTGCCCTAATTTTAAAAGACAGCGCCAGAAATATTATTAAAAATCTTACAATGAAAATACTAAGTTATAATTACAAGAAAATAATAAAAGGCAGCCTGCTTATTTTAATCATCTCAATGATCAGCGGATTTCTCTGCAATAACTTCTCTAAGAATCAAATCCCTTATATTTACGTCCCCTATATTATCGAAAGCGGAAGCTTTATTTCGCTGACAGAGGCAAAAAGTATTTATGATAAGAAACAAGCCGCGTTTATTGATTCACGCAAAGAAAGCGATTTTAATGACGGGCACATTAAAGGCTCATTAAATATCCCGACCTCCATTGCCAGGATGTATAAAATCAAACGGCTACAAGATATTTCCAAAGAAACAAACGTCATCGTTTATTGTTACAATGCCGACTGCCGTTCAGCGGAACGTTTAGCGGGCGAATTGAAATTTTTAGGATTTAAACATACAGCCGTTTTTCCCGCAGGTTGGGAAGCATGGTTAAAAGCCCAATATCCAATCGGGAAAAATTAATGAAGCTGATAAACAACCCTTACATAACATTTTTATTTAGGATTATGTTAGGCGGAATTTTTATTTACGCCAGCGTCGATAAAATTATCAACGCCTTAGAATTTGCCGCTGATATTCGTAATTATGTGATTCTGCCGGAGAGTATTACAAATATACCGGCAATCTTTTTACCGTGGTTAGAACTTTACTGCGGTTTGTTTTTAATAATTGGTATTTTTACGCGCTCCAGCGCTTTTTTATTAACTTTTATGATAATCATATTTATTGCCGCCATAGCATCTATCTGCATCAGTGCGCGGCTTAGATATCGACTGTGGCTGCTATAGAACTATCCATGAAGCAAGTAAAGTTGGATTGAGACATATTTTAGAAGATATATTATATTTGATAATGGCGCTGCAGATTATCTTTTCAAATTCTTCTTTTTTCAGTTTGGAAAATATTTGGATTAGGGAAAATAACTCATGATTAAATATCGGTTCATTCTGGTTCTATTCGTATTAAGCGCATCAGTTTATTCCCAGACGTCATTGACCGTACTTTATACAAATAATATTAACGGCACACTGGAAAACTGTCTCTGTCCGGATCATCCGCTGGGTTCGCTGGAAAAGATGAAAGTTCAGATCGATCAAATCAGAAAAAATAACGGACATGTTTTGCTGCTTGACGCAGGCGACCTGCTTTCCGCCTTTGGAAATCCGGAAAAGGATGTTTTTGTTTTGAAAACAGTAAAATTGTTTAACTATGACGCGCTGGCGGTCGGCGATCAGGAATTTGTTAACGGCGCTAAGTTTTTTATCCAAAATTTTAAAAAAGAGAATCTGCCGTTTATTTCAACCAATCTTGAGATGAATAAATCCAAACCATGGCAGCCCTTTGTTGAAAAGAAAATCGGCGGACTTTCTGTTTTAATCATATCCGCTGTTTCAAAGAATGCTTTTCAGTTTTACGCGCCTGATAAAATTGACGGTTTAAAAATCAACGATCAAATAAAATCCATTAATAACACTATCGCAGACAGAAAGGGAAAAACCGATTTTGTAATACTTTTATCCCATAATGGATTTGAAGAGGATAAGCAGTTGGCAAAAAAAATAAAGGGAGTTGATCTGATTATCGGGGGGCATTCCCAAAACATTTTGAATACGCCGGTTAAATGCGATAAAACGTTAATCGTTCAAACCGGAGGCGACGGCTATTACCTGGGAAAACTTGATTTACAATTAAATAAAAAAGGGAAGATCAAGTCTTATTACGGCGAATTAATTCCTATGTCTATTGAACTGCCAAATGATCCCAATGTAGTTACTTTGATAAAAGACTTTCACTTTTTGACAATTCAAAGATTGATTCAAAGAGGAGGTCTCGTAAAAGCAATTGATAAGAAATATATTGTTGCAGCGGCGGATAAATGCGCATCCTGCCACAGCCGGGAGTATAATATCTGGAAAAAATCGCCGCACAGCCGTTCATGGAAAACATTAGAAACAGACGGGAAAACAAGACAGCTAAAATGCGTATCCCGTCATGTAAGCGGCTTTGGCAGGAAGGATGGTTTTTTTAATTTGAATTTGACTAAGAATTTAGCGGCGGTAACCTGTACGGAATGTCATAATATTTCAGCCGGGCATTTTAAGAACCCTGCCAAATCAGTTCCATCCAAGGTTAATAAAGAATCATGTTTCAGATGTCATAATAATGAAAAAGACGCTGGTTTTAATTTTAATATCAAGCGGGAAAAGATATTACATAAACCGTAAAAACTAATAATAAATAAAAAAGCATTGCCATATAAAAAAGTAAGACCATGCTTTAAAATAACGCTATAGTTAAGCTACCCGAAGGTTGGGCGGCAAAAAATGTTCGTAATTACAAAATAGCTGATGCGGTGCTCTGAGCGTCTTAATTTGCACAGAGCCCTTCGGATCAGCATAAGCCACTTATTTATGCCAATTATTTTATTATATATTAGTTAACCCTTATTTATCATTTTTAATACCCTTTGTTAAAGCTGATGCAATTAAACCAGTAGGAACGGCTACTATTCCTAACCCAATTATTAAAATAATAAAAGTGAAAATTTTACCACCTACTGTAATGGGATAAATATCACCATAGCCAACTGATGTAAGGGTTACAACTGCCCACCATAAACAGTCAAAAACTGATTTGAATTGATCAGGCTGGGCAGGATTTTCAAAATAATAAATACCAACCGATGAAAAAAATAATAACATTGCAGTTGAAAACAGGAAAACAATCAGATCTTCCTTGATCATTGAAATTGCATTTTTAAATCTTAAAATTGAATTATTATAACGCATAAGTTTAAAAGAACGTAACAACCTAAATAAACGAAATATTCGAATTGAACGTAAATCTATTCCTATTGTAATATAAAATGGAAGAATCGCAAATAAATCAATGAGTCCAAAGAAGCTAAATATAAATTTTAATTTTCTGTCTGAAACAACTAACCTTAATATGTATTCAATACTAAATATAATTACAATAACCAATTCTAATATGTTCAAAAATCTTTTTGTTTTCAGATTAAGGTCAGGGAGTGTTTCTACAGAAAATGAAATAAGAGAGATAATAATCAAAAATTGGATAAAAAAATCGAATATTTTTCCAATAGTTGTGTCATTTTCTTCAATTATTGTTTTTAATTTCATAATGTTTTTAAAATTAGCATAGGCAATATTTAAATTTGTGCAAGATTCGATATCAAGTTGTAACTGAACCAACCATCATTTGTTTTAAAAATTTGAGGTTTGGCTGAAGCAGCATCTCTCTGAATACCTATTCCATCATCATATGGAGTAAAAGAAACAATTTTATCATATTTAACACGAAAGCTCTTTCGATCGCCTGTAAAATAAATATGTTTATTAGTTATTCCCATTAATCCGATATCGATAGGTACAATTTCTGTTTTTTCAACTGGATATCCTTTAAATGCACCTGCTCGATAATAAAGACCTTTTGCAACTCGAATACTCAATCCTTGATGACAACCTTCAAAGTGTCTTCTTG
The DNA here is from genome assembly GCA_030622395.1 of Calditrichaceae bacterium. Taxonomy (GTDB): domain Bacteria; phylum Calditrichota; class Calditrichia; order Calditrichales; family Calditrichaceae; genus JAUXGF01. Next base: position 6,219 of record JAUXGF010000054.1, on the reverse strand, counting down.
TTTTTTCTTCATAATATTCAACATTTTGAAAAAGCCAAATTATTGTTTCTGTCTTTTGAAGATTAAATGGAAGGTTACCTTCGATATTTATTTTTTCTGGAATCTTGCCATCTAAAATCTCTTTTAAAATTGCTGCTTTAACAATCTTTGTAAATGATCCACTTGAATCTAATTCTGATTGTGATAGATCAAAATGTTCCTGAAATTCATTAAGATGATTTTCTTCATCTTCAGATAATACTCCGTCTTCAAGAAAATCTGTAACAGCATTTGACCATCCCTTAATCAGTACTTCTCTTATTTTATCTTTTGATATATAACTTTTAGTTGCTATATTATTTAATTGAGGCAAAAGTGAATTAAATCCTTTATCACTAACAACTGATTTTTTAGCAGTTTCTATCATCGTTTTCCAACCATTCTGGTATAATATCTCACATGCAGAGTGTTTCTTTTTAAAGAAACCTGCTGGTTTACCGCAATATATACAATTTCCCATGATGAAGTCCTTTCATAATTTGTTGCAGTTCTCTAAATATTGAATTTATTTTTGTTCGTCTTTCCCATTTTTAAGGGCATAACAAGATATTATTTGAAGTCACTCTTTTTATATAAATATCGAGAAGATAAACTTATAGCGAGTCCGATTAATGCGCCTGTTATAATCATAGAGAAATAATTATGAAAATTTATCTTAAATATAATATGAATAAATGCAATAATAATAGCGACTGCAAATCCTATTAATAAGCATAATAACACTGCTTTTGTTTTGCTCATGCTTTTTTTATTTTCCATAAACTACCTTATAATTATAAAATCACAAATAAAACAACAATCAACGTTTTACAACTGTTTTAACTACCTTCCTTAATCTGCTCTTCAAAATAGGCGATTGCTTTAACCAGACCTTGCTCTAATTTAATCTTCGGCTGCCAGCCTAATTTTTCCTTTGCCAGTCTAATAAACGGTTTGCGCTGCGTGGGATCGTCTTTTGGCAGGGGCAAATAGATAATCTTTGACTTCGAATTCGTTAATTCAATCACCTTTGTCGCCAGTTCATAGATTGTAAATTCATCAGAATTGCCTACATTAACCGGTCCGATAAAGTCGTCAACAAACATCATTTTTATTACGCCTTCTATCAAATCATCAATATACATAAAAGAGCGCGTTTGATTTCCCTTGCCATAAACAGTGATATCCTCATTTCTTAAAGCCTGAATAATAAAATTACTAACTACTCTGCCGTCGTTGACCGCCATACGCGGGCCATAAGTGTTAAAAATCCTTACGATTTTGATATCCACATTATTCTGCCGGTGATAATCCATCATCAGAGTTTCAGCTACGCGCTTTCCTTCATCATAACAACTGCGAATTCCGATTGTATTGACGTTCCCCCAATAATCTTCTTTTTGGGGATGCACAGCCGGATCGCCGTAAACTTCCGAAGTGCTGGCTTGCATGATACGAGCCTTAACCCTTTTTGCCATACCCAGCATATTGATTGCACCCATTACGCTGGTTTTGATTGTCTTAACCGGATTATACTGATAATGTACCGGAGAGGCGGGACAGGCAAAATTGTAAATATGATCAACCTCAAGTAAGATAGGCTCGGTCACATCATGGCGCACCAATTCAAAATTATGATTATCTAACAAGTGCATAATGTTTTGCTTGCTGCCTGTAAAAAAATTGTCCAGGCAAATTACATCATGCCCTTTTTCTAATAAGCGGTCGCATAAATGGGAACCGATAAAACCGGCGCCGCCGGTAACTAAACTGCGCATGAGGCCTCCGTTCTTTTTAATAAAAAATTTCGCCACTAAGACACTAAGACACAAAGATAAAATGTTTTATCTAACAATAATTTTATAAACCGTTATAAAATTTATCTGCCGGAATTTTAATAATTTTTCTTTCTCTTGTATCAGAGTTAAGCGCAGCGGTCTCTGATACATTGTGACGATTTATGATTTACGATCTTTTACTTCTTCAATCGTCAATCATCAATATTCAATATTATCTGTGCTTAAATATTAATCTGCTTCAATGCCTGGGATAGATCCTCAATTAAATCCGCGGGGTCTTCGATGCCTACCGAAAGACGGACTAAACTTTCTGTTATGCCGACTTCACGCAGCTCTTCGGGCGAGTAAGTGGAATGAGTCATCGAAGCCGGATGTTCGATTAAGGAATCGACGTCGCCCAAACTAACCGCCAGTGTAAACAACTTAACTGAATTCATTAATTTTTCACCGCATTTGCATCCGCCCTTAATTTCAAAACTGACCATTCCCCCAAAACCGCTCATTTGCTTTTTAGCGATATCATGCTGCGGGTGTGTGCTTAATCCGGGATACCAGACTGTTTCGACTTTTGGATGAAATTGCAGGAATTTTGCCACCTGGAAAGCGTTTTGTTCATGACGATCCATTCGAACAGCTAATGTTTTTAAACCGCGCACTAAAAGCCAGGCATTAAACGGACTGATAATACCGCCTAAATCTCTTAAAAAACTGCCGCGAAGTTCGTTAATATAATCTTTTTTGCCGACCACTACGCCGGCTACGGTATCGCCGTGACCGCCAATATATTTAGTAGCCGAATGAACAACTACGTTAGCGCCCAATTTTAACGGAAGCTGATAATATGGAGTAGGGAAAGTATTATCCACTACAAGAGGAATATTATATTTTTTAGCGATTTTGGAACATTCGGCTAAATCTGTTATGGTTAATGTGGGATTAGCCGGAGTCTCAATATAAATGAGCCTTGTTTTATCATCTATGGAATTTAGGATGTTTTCCAGATTTGTTGTATCCACCTCTTTAGCTTCGATATTATAGCGCGGCAGGGTTTCCATAAATAAATTATGAGTGCCGCCGTAAAGCGTGTTGGATGAAACGAAATTATCGCCTGCCCGGCAAAAAGAAAGAATAACGCTTGAGATTGCAGCCATTCCCGAGCCAAAAGCAAGCGCGGCTTCGGCACCTTCTAAAAAAGCCATTTCTTTTTCAAATGCCGCCTGGGTGGGATTGCCGATACGCGTATAAACATAACCCTCTTTTTCGCCTGAAAAAATATCAGCCCCGTCCTTAGCGCTTTTAAAAGCAAATGTTGAACTCTGATAAATTGGAATACCCAAAGCCCCGGTAGCTTCATCAACCCCGCCTGAACCATGAACGCATAATGTTGCAAAACTTGCTTTTTTTAAATTAAGCTTGCTCATCTTTTCTCCTTTTAAGGATAAATCCCACTTATTGCCATCCCTAATCGTGGGGATGAATTACAGTAATTTATCTGCCTATTCAGAATGTTAATACTTATTAAAATCAAGAAAAATACAAAATCAATTTAGAAGGTTCGTTTTTTAAAATCAAGGACAATTTCAACTGGATAGTAACGCCTCGGTCAGTTGGGATTTTTTAGGTGAATATTTGGAATAGCGCATTGTTCAAATTTTCACCCAATCACTGAGGTCTTACATTGGGCAGTAAATCCTCAGTTATAAGTGAAGTATTACTTATAAAAATTAAAATATTATGTGAAATAATCATACAATATAATGGCTTTTCAAAAAAATATATATGAAAAAGGATTATTATTTTTTATATTACGCCTAATAACCAATAGATATTATAAGGACTTATCATTAAATAACCAATTTGGCACATAAATTGATAGATTATATAACAATTAAATTCCTATTATAATAAGACCCAAACACTAATTGTGGAGGTATTATGTACAAGTTATTTTCTTTAATCCTTATTATTTTTCTCTTTACAGGATTAACTCTTGCCGATGGAACTAAAGGCAAAGTAGCATTCGGTTTGAGTGGAGGCTGCAACACTTATTTTGGCGATATTAATGACCGCCAAATAAAACTCTATGGCAATGCCTCGCTTTTCCTATGGGTAAGCGATTATGTCGCTATCGGTTTTAACGGCGGCAAAGGAATTTTACAGGCGGAAAAAGATGTTAATTATTTTAAAAATGAGTATTACAACGCCTTAGGTTTAATAAAATGTAAACTGTTCCCATCCAGTCCGGTAAATCCTTATATAGCGGCGGGGTTTGAAGCGGTTAATGTAACTCCAAAAGATAAAGATGGATTCAATTGGAAAGACGACGATGGCAAAGATTTTAAAAAGGATCAATTTGCCATTCCCTTTGGCGCCGGATTTTCTTTCTTTTTAGTAAAAGACCTTTTAGCGCTCGATTTAGAGGGATTATATCATTACGGGCTTTTTGATTATGTTGACGGTCTTGAAGAAGGAGATAAAAAGGATGGTTACGCTTCTGTAACGCTTGGTCTTTCCATATATTTTGGCAAAGCAAAGGATACAGACGGCGATGGAATTCCGGATAAGCGGGACGCCGATCCGGTGCGGGCGGAAGATTTCGATGGCTTTGAAGATACAGATGGCGCGCCTGATTTAGACAATGATATGGACGGAGTGCCCGATGTTCAGGATAAAGCGCCGCTTGACCCGGAAGACCGTGATGGCTTCCAGGATAATGACGGCGTACCCGATCCTGATAATGACGGCGACGGCATCCCCGACAAAGACGACAAATGCCCGGGAAGCGATGAAACCGTGGCGGCAGGCACAAACACTATGGAAGACTTCGACGGTTTCCAGGATAAAGACGGCTGTCCCGATCCTGATAATGATAATGACGGAATCCTCGATGAAGATGACAAATGCCCGGATGAACCTGAAACTATTAATGAATATAAAGATGACGATGGCTGCCCTGATACAAAACCTGAAATTGATGTAGGTGAGGCAATTGTATTAGAAGGCGTAAATTTTAGCAGCGGCAGCTCTAAATTAACCCAAAATTCTAAGAAGATATTAGACAAGGTACTTAGGACAATGAAAGATAACAAGGAACTTGAAGTAGAAATCCGCGGCTATACGGACAATACCGGAAGTTATAATGGAAATATGAAAATTTCTCAACGTAGAGCCGATTCAGTAAGAGACTATCTTGTGTTAAGCGGAATAAGACCTTCACGCGTTCAAGCCAAAGGGTACGGACCGGAAAACTCTATCGCGCCAAATAATACCTCTGAAGGACGAGCAAAAAACAGACGTATAGAATTTTTCCGGATTAAATAAAAAGCAGCATAAACTTCAGATACAGGGCGGCAGCAGGTATGACCTCTGCCGCCTTTTTTACTTGATACTGGTTGGAGCGGAGCGGAAATCCCGCCCTTGCGGGAATGCTGGTTACTTAACACGCTGGTTGGAGTGGAAATCCCTGCCTGCGGCGGGCAGGCCGCTTTGGCGCTGACAAAATGGAACACATTTGACATAAGGTAAGGGATCTAAAATTTACATATTTCTCATAGAATCTTTATATTTAACACAGATTTTCACGGGATTTAGAATGCGTAAATATGTTTTGGTTCACAAATTAAGCGCCATTATTTAAAATGCCTGATTTATAAGGGGTAGACTATCAGTCTATTCTAAATCCCTTACTTTTAATACGCACCATAATTACATTCAAGCAAATATCAACAAGCTATAAAATTAAATCAATTAAGACAAAACAGCTCGTATTGCGTGCTATATCAGGCTTTTGCTTTTTTATAAAATAATATTGCGATTTAACGTATATTTGTTTTTTTATCTCGGTAAGTTTATTGCGTATGAATATCACGAAACCATTAAAGTAGATTTTGATTTAACAATGACTATTTTTACTCATAATTTATACGGATTATTTGCCCGGGATTTAAATAGATACAGCCATCTATCGGATCAGTCAATTTATGAAAAATTCATAGAGAATAGCGCTGATATAAAAATAGAAGGGGAATTGATCGAAGTAAGATTTAAAAAGAAAAGAAACCTGCCATTAATATTAGAAACAATGGTAAACTATGATAAGCAAAATTACAGTTGTCTCAACAATAAAAAAATCAAATTCAGCGGAGCAACTTATTCTTGAAATACGCTTAGTAAATTACCGTGAAAATCTGTGATCATTAGAAATTACCCACACTATTTGACATAGACCTAAGCCGGATAAACCGGAAACAACAAATCTCAAATAATAAATTCACCCTGTTGAATATTTCTTTCTATTTCTATTTTCTTAAATAATTTTAATTATTCTACAGGGTAAAAATAAATTACAAACTTCCTTTGCTCGTTGAATATTGATTTATTGAGATTTATTTGTCTTTTGTCC
>JAUXGF010000194.1 GCA_030622395.1 Calditrichaceae bacterium | reverse complement strand
CTACAAACATATCGCCCCAGGCGCAGCCTCCCTGTGGGTAAACGGGATTTTTTTTAAATAACGGGTTATTTTTCTTCAAATATTCAAATGTATATGTGATATTCACTGTAGAGACGAGGCGCTGCCTCGTCTCTACGATGTTCCCACATCCAAACCACAAACCACACAAAATATTTTTAGATCCGTCCCCGCTCCACAGGAGTCCCCGTGGGACAGGGAGGCTGCCCCTGGAGCGGAACGTTTACCCTCCGGCTATAAGATTTGTGTATAATCACAAGCCTTAGTAAGGATGGGATTTAGGGGTGGTTCGCTACATATCTTCAACCAAAGATTCAACCAATCCCTCCTTTGGGATAAATGGGATGGTAATATGTCCTTTGTCTTTTTGCTTGTTATTCCAGTTAACCGCTGTTTCCACGGCGTTCTCATTTCTTGCCCAGCTTCTTCGGGCAATTCCGCCCATAACATCCCAGGACAGTCCTTTTTTAATGACGCTGTCTATCCTTTCGCTGCCGTCTAAGATAATTCCATTACCGCCGTTACTGGCTCTGCCTATCCCGACGCCGCCGCCGTTTGAAAGAACAACCAGCGTCATCCCGCGGGCGATATTCCCGCCGAAGCATTGAACAGACATATCTGCTGTTACTCGGCTTCCGTCATATATATTGGCTGTTTCGCGGTAAGGCGAATCGGTTCCGGAAACATCGTGATGGTCGCGTCCTAACATTACAGGCCCGATCTCTCCGTTTCTAATCAGCTCGTTGAATTTAAGGGCGATTCTCACCCGGCCTTCCTCGTCGGCATAAAGGATTCGAGCCTTTGTACCGACAACCAATTTATTTTGTCCGGCGGTTTTAATCCAATGGTAATTATCTCTATGCGTGGCGCTGAGATCAGGATTAATATTATCCATGGCGGCTTTATCTGTTTTCTTTAAATCTTCGTCTTTACCGCTGAGACAAACCCATCTAAACGGACCGAAGCCTTTATCAAAACAAATCGGGCCCATAATATCTTCCACATAAGACGGCCAGATAAAACCTTCGGAAGTGTCTTTCCCGTTTTTAGCGATTTCTTTTTCACCGGCTTCAAAAACAGAAGCCATAAAACTGTTGCCGTAATCCCAAAAATGCGAACCCTTCCCCGTTAATCTTTTTAAAACGCGGTAATGCTTTTTTAAAGATATATCCACCAATTCGTTAAATTTTTGCGGATTTTCTTTGAGCAGCCTGCGTCCTTCATCAAAGCTGACTCCCGCCGGCGTATAGCCGCCCTCATAAACAGCATGGCAGGAAGTCTGATCTGAAATAAGCTCGGCGTGAATATCATTTTTGTCAAGGTACTCTAATAAATCCACAACATTGCCGTGATAGGCGATAGAAACAGCTTTACCTTCTTTTTTGTATTCCATCATCCATTTGGCGATCTCTTCAAGATTGCCGGAAACTTTGCTAAGCCAGCCCTGATCATGGCGAGTTTTGATGCGGCTGTAATCCACTTCGGCAATGACGCCGATCCCGCCGGAAATTTCTACGGCTTTTGCCTGGGCGCCGGACATGCCGCCGAGACCGGAAGTAACAAAAAATACGCCTTTCAAATCTTTTTCATCAGGGATTCCAAGGTACAGGCGACCGGCGTTCAATAGCGTGAGATATGTTCCGTGAACAATGCCCTGCGGCCCAATATACATCCAGCCGCCGGCAGTCATTTGACCGTAGTTGGAAACGCCCATAGCGGCTAATTTTTTAAACTCTTCTGGATTGTCCCATTCCCCGACAATCAAACCGTTTGTAGATATAACCCTCGGCGCGGTCATCCTTGAAGGGAAAAGTCCCACCGGATGCCCGGAACTTACAACGAGTGTTTGATCTTCTTTCATTATTTCCAAATATTTTTTTACAAGTTGATACTGCATCCAGTTTTGAAAAATTTGACCCGTTTCTCCGTAAGTTACCAACTCATAAGGATAAAGAGCGACGTCAAAATCAAGATTGTTATCAATCATTACCTGAAGCCCTTTGGCTTCTTTAATTCCCTTGTATTCATCAATCGGTTTTCCCTTTATTTGTCCTTGCGGGCGGTAGCGGTAACCATAAATCCTGCCCATTGTTTTCAGTTCCTCTAAAAATTCGGGAGCTAAAGTTTCGTGCAATTCTTCGGGAATATAGCGGAGGGCGTTTTTTAAGGCGGTAATTATTTCTTGTTTGTTTAAAGTTAATCCGCGGTTCGGCGCCCTGCGGAGGCCCCCCTTAAATTCTGTTTTTGGAGGCAGCTTTGCCGGGAGTTTAATTGTCATTGCTTTTGAAATATCCGGATTATTCATTTTTCTCTCCATTTATTTAAAAATCTAACTAATATATTTATCCTTTCCCTATGCATCTGGAATAGCCACTAAGGCACAAAGACACAAAGAAAAAATAATTAAAAAACTTAGAGTCTTTGCCTGCCATTCGGGATTCTTCATCTATGCTGAACTATTACCTTTATTCTTATCCCAAGTCCCCTACCGTCTTTTCCACTTCTTCCAAAATTTCACAAGATTTTACCAGTTCTTTCATCCTGGTATGATCGATATGAAGGGGGCGGTCAATATCAAGAAAATCCACATATTTTCTGATTAGATTTTTCGCTGCCGTTACGCCCTTGCCGTGGTTAAAATCACGAAGATCCAAAGCCTGCGCCGCCGCCATAAATTCGATCCCCAAAACGCCGTAAGCATTATCTAAAATCTGACCGTTCTTTATGGCGGTATTCATACCCATAGATACGAAATCTTCCTGGTCCGCGGCTGCGGGGATAGACATTATTGAAGCCGGAGCAGACAAAATTCTTTGTTCAACAATCAAACTATCGGCGGTGTATTGACTGAGCATCATTCCCGAAAACATTCCGGCGCCTTTAGTTAAAAAAGCAGGCAAGCCTACGCTTAATGCAGGATTGTTTAAACGGTTGAGACGTCTTTCGGAAATTACGCTAATCATAGTTACGGCAGCGCCAATCATATCCATAGGCAGCGAAACAGGGCTTCCCTGAAAATTAGCGCCGGTTAATGTTAACTTATCTTCCGGAAAAAAAACCGGATTGTCGCCGATACCGTTAAGTTCTATCTCCACCTGTTTTTTAGCGTGGGCTACTGCGTCATGAGCGGCTCCGATAACCTGCGGTGAAGAACGCATGGAATAGGCGTCCTGAACTTTTAATTTGATTTTACCGGTTAACAGATCGCTTCCTTCGATGCATTTCATGATTGCTGCGGCGCTTCTGACAGCCCCGGGAAAACCGCGCGCTTCGTGTAAACGTTTGTCGTAAGGTTTCATGTTTGCATGTAAGGCTTCCAAAGACATGGCGCAGGCGATCTCGGCTTGTTTGAGCCAGCGGTTGATATCATACAAATGGATTGCGCTCATTGCCGTCAGAAGATTAGAGCCGTTAATAGTAGCTAACCCGTCCCGCGCTTCTAATCCGGGCGCAGTGATACCCGCCCGCGCTAAAGCAGTTTTTCCCGGCAGCCGCTCTCCCTGGTAATACGCCTCTCCTTCGCCTAATAATAAAAGAGCAATCTGAGACATCGGAGCTAAATCGCCGCAGGCTCCGACCGATCCTTTTTGACAAACAACCGGGGTGACGCCTTTGTTTAACATTTCAACTAAAGTCATGGTTATCTCGGGACGGCAGCCCGATCTGCCTTTAGCGTGAACGTTTATTCTGCCCGCCATTGCCCCACGGACATATTCGATAGGCGCTGGGTCGCCAATACCGGCGGCATGGTTATATATCAGATATTTCTGGAATTGTTTTACCTGATCATCATTTAATACTACTTCGGAAAATTCGCCAATGCCGGTATTAACCCCATACATGATTTCATGCGCCTTAATTTTTTCTTCCAGCATAGCGCGGCATTTTTTAATACGATCTAAAGCCTGCGGGTGAAGTTCAATTTTTTCATTGTTTCGAGCAATCCGAACTAATTTTTCGACAGTCAATCCATAGCCGTCTAATACTATTGCCATACAGCCTCCAAGTTCAAAATAATTATTATATTTTAAATAAACATTTTTAAAGAAAAGTACTTATAAAGATATAAAATTTTAACTAATAATCATAAAAATAGTTTGGGAAAAAACAAATAATATCGGGATTTATGGAAAAATGAAGAAGTGAATTATTGAATTAATAAATTAATGAATTGATGGAAGACTGGAGTGGTGGGGAAGAGACCTCAAAGGTTTTCCCAAACCTTTGAGGTCTTTGAAGAATTGGAGTAATGGAATACTGGAGTAATGGAGTGATGGTGAAGAATTCCTAACATGGGCTGGACAGTAACGTTTTTTACCAAATAACTGCGGCTTCACAAATTGTTTAACCATGTTCTTTTGTTTATTTTATTATATAGTCCCGATGGTAGGGAAATGTTTAATATTTATAAGTCATTTGCTGCGCTGTCATTTATTGTCATTGAGTACCAACATATTACTATTAATGACGTCCCTACACTTCGGAACAAATGACCAATGCCAAGAGTTCCAATCATTAATTTACCAAGTTAAATAATATTTTTGCTCATTTTCCGGTTATACTAATTTTTTATTTAACAGGGTAAATTTGCTTACATTATTCTTTAAAGCATATATTAAAGAAATTTATCACAGTACAATTAAAATGGAGAAGAGAGATGAAAACAAAAATTTTCTTAGCGTTTTCGCTTTTCATGTTGGTTACACTTGTCTTTGGGCAGGACGGCGTTTATATGGAGCACAAAAACAAAGTATCCGGCATAACGGGGATGCCGGACAATGACACAATTAGTAAATCATGGTTTACGGATAATAAAATGAGAGTTGAAAATGATGAACAAACTATTATTTTCCGTCTTGATAAAAAGAAGGTTTGGATTTTGATGTCTGCAAATAAAAAGTATATGGAAATGAGTTTAGAGCAAATGGAACAAATGGCTAAAATGGGCGCCGCTATGGGTCAAAAAGAAGAAGATCTCGATTTTAAATTTAAGAAAACAGGAGCAAAGAAAAAAATCAAGAATTGGGATTGTTATGAAGTAACTACAAAATCGCCAATGATGACCCAAAAAATATGGCTGACCGAAGACCTGCCTTTTGATAAAAATGATTTCTATAAATTATTTAAGAATATGCCTCAATTTAAAAAACATGCCGAATCATTTTTTAATTCAAAAGAAATAAAGGGTTTCCCTGTATTTGATGAAACTGAAATGGATAAGATGGGAATGAAAATTAAATCAATCAGGGAACTGATCACAATAAGAAAAGAAAAAATGTCCGCCGGCTTATTCGAGCTGCCAAAGGATTATGAAAAGATGGAACAACCGATGAACCAAATGCAGCGCTAAAATACCGGCAGCAGGCAATTTACAGATTTAGCGGGATGGAGCTGGATGAAGAAAGCGTAAAATGGATAAAGATAAAGATAATACTACATAAAGAAGTTCAAAAGAGATTATTAGAAAAACGGGTAAAATAATATGACCGTATATCCGGATAGATAATTTATATGCTGCCAGCCAATGCGTGCGATGCAAGCCATTTATTGAACAATCTATATTTGCAATTTGCCGGAATAATTTTATATTCTGACAATAGATTTTTGTCTATTTACATCAATGGAATAGATTTTGTCTGCAATGAAATGGAATTTGTCAGCAGTGCAATGAATAGTGTCGCCAATGAAATGGACTTTGTAAACATTGATACAAAGATATAAGTTATTACAATATAAATCAAATACATAATTATAGAAATTTTCTCTGTTATTAAGCTGTTATATTTTGTAAATTTTATAGGAACTAATATTTTAAAATTTGCGAAAAATTTTAATAATCATTAAAGTATAACCAGGGAGGTTGCTATGTACACAAAGGTATTTTTTACAGCGCTTATTGCCATTAGTTTGAGCGTCTATTCATGCCAAACCGAAACAAAAGAAGAGGTTGCAAAAGAGGAAGTCGTCCAAAAAGTGGAAGAAAAAAAGGAAATCCCTTCCGTATGTATATGGGATGAAGCTTCGCTTAGAGTGCAGCCTT
>JAUXGF010000042.1 GCA_030622395.1 Calditrichaceae bacterium | reverse complement strand
ATCTTTAATATAATTAAATAATTAAAAGGATTATTTTAATAATTTATTTCTTGGAGGAAAAGTACATGAGAACGGTAACGAAAAAAGATGTTGCCAAGCGAACAGCTCAGGAATTAAAAGAAAAAATCTATACGGCAGAAATATTTGTTGACGCTGTCTTTACAGTTTTAAGGAAAATATTAACTGAAGCTGATCCGGAGGTAAGAATAGAAATTAGAGATTTTGGCGTTTTTGAAGTTAAAAAAACCAAACCAAAACCAAAAGCCAGAAATCCCAGAACAGGGGAAATTATATACGTGCCGGCAAGAAGAAAAACTCATTTTAAAGCCGGTAAACTTTTAAAAGATGTATTAAAAAATCCTATATCCTAAGCCGGATAAACTGAAATAATAAATATCAAATAATAAATCAGTTTAGGGCGCAGTCTGCCGCAGGTGGAGGCAGGTATGTTGATTTGTTTTTTAATATTTATTTGCTACTATAAATATAGCGGCTAAACTATTCTATAAATGTTTATTGTTTATTTTTACTTTTTAAATTTTATACAAGCATTAATATTTTTATGTATCGGTTTATTCTTCTTGAGAAGTTCTCCAATTTCTTTTATCTTTCCATAAAAAACAATATTCTATTGAATTCAGCGAATTATTCACTTTATGCATCCTGATTAATCGGGATGATATTTTGAGTTATAAAATATTTAACAGTTTTAAGGATTATATGAAAAAAATAATTGCATTAGATATAGGCGGTAAGCGAATCGGAGTGGCTGTGAGCGATGGATTAGGGATGTTGGCTCATCCATTGACGACACTGAAATGGACCGGTATCAAAAAATTAATCAGCGATCTGCAGGAGATAATCTGTGAACATGAAGCCGAAACATTGGTTGTTGGGATTCCATATACAATGAAGGGCGGTTTATCCGCAAAAACGAAAGAGGTTATTAAGATATTTGATAAATTACAGGAGGCCCTGGAAATCAATCTGGTTAAAATAGACGAACGTTTAACGACAAAAATGGCGGAGAATGTACTGCATTCGGTGGGTAAAAAACCAAGCCGTCATAGAGATAAGATTGATCAGATTGCCGCTATATATATTTTGCAGGCTTATCTTGATAAACTTTAATTTTATGATTAAGGAAGAAGTAGGAAGTAGCCCCGAAGGGGTCGCTGCGCGAGAAGTAGGAATTGGGAATTGGGAAGTAGCCTCATAGGGGCGGAATGTTTGTAGAAAAAAATACCCCAAAAAAAGGAAGCTCCATTCCCACTCCACAGGAGTCCCCGTGGGACAGGAAGGCTGCGCCCGGGCGGTATGAAAATTTTAATTGATAACTGCCAGACTTAGGTGGGGAGCGCAGAATAATGGAATCCAAAAAATTGGTCCCGAACCGTCGGGATGAGATTTGTTTTTCCAGTTTATCTAACTTAGGCTTAATAAAATATTTAATACAACAAAAAGGAGTTTTGCTGTGGTAATTATAATGGAAAAAAACGCTGAAAAAACACAAATTGGGCGGGTTATAGAAAAGCTCGATACCATGGGTTTTAAAATACATAAATCAAAAGGCGTTGACCATACGATTTTGGGAGTGATTGGCAATACGAGTAAAATTGACATTAGGGATTTACAGATTTTGCCCGGCGTTACAGATGTTTATAGAATTTCCGCTCCATATAAATTAGTCAGCCGTGAGTTTCAACATAAGGATACAATTATCAAAATAAAGGATGTTGAAATAGGGGGCGATGAAGTTATTGTGATTGCCGGTCCCTGCGCGATTGAATCTAAAGAACAAACGATGATAATTGCAGAGCATGTTTCAAAGGCAGGCGCTAAAATTTTACGTGGAGGCGCTTTTAAACCAAGAACCTCGCCGTATTCTTTTCAAGGACTTGGAGAAGAAGGATTGAAGATTATAAGAGAAGCAGCCGATAAATATTCTATGCTGGTAATTACCGAAGTTATGGATAAAGAACAAATTCCGCTTGTAGAAGAATATACAGATATTATTCAAGTTGGGGCGCGTAATATGCAGAATTTTACATTTTTAAGCGCATTAGGTGGAAGCGGCAAACCGGTTTTTCTCAAACGAGGCATTTCAGCTACTATCAAAGAATGGCTAATGTCTGCGGAATATATTCTTTCAGGCGGCAACCGCGATGTTATTATGTGTGAGCGAGGTATCCGTACTTTTGAAACATATACTCGAAATACTCTCGATATCAGTGCTATACCTGTTGTACAGAAACAGAGCCATCTGCCGGTTTTTGCCGATCCGTCGCATGGCACGGGTTTACGTAATAAAGTAATTCCTATGGCGCGGGCGGCGATTGCGGCGGGCGCTGATGGAATTATGATCGAGGTGCATCATGATCCAGATAACGCTTTGTCAGACGGAGCCCAGTCCCTCCTGCCGGATCAATTTGATTCATTAATGGATCAAAGCAGGATAATAGCGAATGTGATCGGTAAGAAAATTGCAAATAGAAAAGAATAGGCAGATACAAATATGAAAGTAGTTATATCAGGACTTGGCGTAATGGGAGCGTCAATGTCTATTGCAATGAAACAAAATATATCCGATATTACTATTTACGGTTACGATACGCCGCAAGTAATGAATGAAGCCTGTTCAAAACTAATCATTGATAAGAAATTGCTTAATTGGCCGGAAGATTGCAAGGATGCAGATCTAATTGTTTTAGCGACGCCTTTGAGGATTATAAAGGAACATTTAAACCAGTTGGCTGACATAGTGGGAAGCGAAACAGTTGTAACCGATGTTGGCAGCACAAAGGCGGAACTTTACAGGTTTGTTCAGGAAAATAAATTTTCGGGGGTTTATATAGGCGGACATCCGATGACAGGCGCAGAAAAAAGCGGGATAAGCGCCGCAAATCCGCTGCTTTACGAAAATGCGATTTATATTTTAACCGGCGTTAAACCTGAAGATGAACTTCTTTTAAAGAAGAAGTTATTTCCGGTTTTAGAGGCAATAAAGGCAAGGACGCTTGTTTTAGATCCCGAAATACATGATAAGATATTAGCGGTTATTAGTCATCTTCCGCAGTTGATAGCCATAGCGTTGGTTAATTTAGTCGGGGTAAGAAACGTCGCTGATTTACCATATTTTGAGCTGGCTTCCGGCGGTTTTCGTGATTTAACGCGGATTGCTTCCAGCTCCATTGATATATGGCAGGATATAATAAATTCGAATAAAAACAATATTTACCAGGCGCTGGATGAACTTATATCCTTACTACAAAAACAAAAAAATAATTTAGAAAATCTAAAGGAAGAGTTTAATACGGCAAAACAGCGCCGCAGTCAATTACCAAAAATGAACAAAGGTTTTTTATCGCCTTTAACCGACGTTTTAGTTTATGTGAATGATCAGGTTGGGGTGATTGCCCGAATATCAAATGCATTATCGGACAAAGATATTGATATACGCGATATTGAACTATTAAAGATTAGAGAAAAAGAGGGCGGCGTATTTAGATTGTCATTCGCCGATATGCAGAAAGCAAAAGAAGCCGTCAGCATATTAAATTCGATTAATTATAAAGCATTTATAAGGGAGTAATAAATATGGATAAGCTAAAAGTTGCCATTGTAGGAGTGGGAAGCATTGCCCAGGTCGTTCATTTACCGATATTAAAAAGCATGGAAGATGTTGAGCTTGTAGCAATTTGTGATGTTGATGAAGCTAAAGTGAATATTCTTACTGAAAAATTCGAGATTCCCCGCTGGTACTTTTTAATTGATAATTTAATTAAAGAAGAAAAACTGGATGCAATTTTTATTTGTACTACAAATCTGTATCATTACCCGATGAGTTATTTAGCGCTAAGTAACGGGATTAATGTATTCGTAGAAAAACCTATTGCATTAAACAGCCATGACGCTGAAAAATTGTATAAATTAGCGGAAGAAAAGAATTTGACTGCTATGGTTGGTATGCAAAATCGTTTTAGAGACGATGTGCTTACATTAAAAGAGTTTATAGAAAAAGATGAATTGGGAGAGATATTTTACATTAAAGCAGGCTGGTTGAAAAAATGGATGCGTTCGCCGTCGCAGAGCTGGCTGGAAAGTAAAGATTATGCCGGCGGAGGCGTTTTAATTGATCTCGGAAGTCAACTTATCGATTTGGCTTTATTTTTAACCGGTTTGCCTAAAATTAAAAAAGTAAGATTATTAGATTATAAGTTAAATCCGGACATGAAAGTTGAAGAGGCGGCCCTTGCTGTTATAGAGACGGAGTCACACATGTCTATTACTGTAGAGATAAGCTGGCGCATGCATCTGGAAAATGATATGATATATACGCATTTTTTTGGGAAGAAGGGCGCCGCTTATTTGAATCCACTGCGTATTAATAAAGAGCTGCACGGCAACCTTGTAAATGTAACTCCTTTAGTAGTTGAAAGCAAAGCTGAACGCTATAAAAAATCTTATAAGAATGAAATAAATCATTTTATTAAAGTAGTTAAGGGAGAAGAAAAAAATCAGTCGTCCGCAAAAGACGCTTTTTATATTATGAAAATAATCGACGCACTTTATGAGTCTGCTAAAAATGGGCAGGAAGTGTCCATAGGTTAAATCTTGGATTCTGATGCTTTGTAAATAAAGGATATATTTAAGTGAAAGTAGGAAGTAGCCCCGAGTGTGTAGCTGCGCGAGAAGTAGGAAGTAAGAAGTGAGAATTAGGAAGTTGGAATTGGGAATTGGGCGCTTATAAGTTTTCTTGTATCAGAGTTAAGCGAAGCGGTCTCTGATACACACGGGGGGAATTATTCCGGCAGGTGTAAGGGCGAAGCGTTTCTGAAATAATAGATGTAAGTAAAGCATCTCAGGCAACATCGTCACGTATCAGAGACCGCTACGCTTAACTCTGATACGAGGGAGAAACTATGGTTCACCAACATTAAGCCGGATAATTCTTTAGTCCCAGCGGGACGAAATGTTTATAGGAAAAGATACCCCAAAAAATAGGAAGCCCCATTCCCCACAGGGAGGCTGCGCCTGGGGCGGTATGAAATTTTGAATTTATGGAGCGGAGATAAATGGAATGGGAAAGAATTGGTCCCGAACCGTCGGGATGAGATTTGTTAGTTCCAGTTTATCCGGCTTATGTGTTAACTCGGTTATTGTTGCCGGGATAGATTCCGAATTTTCAATTCGCTCCAATTTTTAATAGTTACTGCGGTTTTACTTCATTAGCTAAATAAGTGTTGAAAAAATAAAAACTTATCTGTATATTTCCATCTTATAACATAGTTATACAATCCTGACATATCAGGATATTGTAATATAACACGTTTTATGAAATTTAATAAAAATAACATAGCGCGTCTGAGTGCCGTTTAATTTATTCAAATTACAAATATCATACATTCTAATATAGATGGAGAAATCTTTGCCAAATATTAATTCTACACGGATTGATAAAATATTTGAATGCTTTAGGAATAAAAAAATTATAGCGCTTGGCGATTTAATGATTGATGAGTATTTATGGGGAAAGGTGGCAAGGCTTTCCCCTGAAGCTCCTGTTCCCGTTGTTGAAATTGAGACTGATTCGCTGCGCTTTGGAGGGGCGGCTAATGTCGCTTTAAATCTTAAAACGTTAGGCTGCGAGCCGATTCTCATCGGATTAATTGGCAATGATCGTATGGGGGAAATGTTTTATCAAATATTGGAAAAGAAGGGCATGACTTCCAAAGGTATTATACAAACAGATGAACGCCCAACTACTGTAAAAACGAGGATCATCGGAGATAATCAGCATATCGCCAGGGTAGACAGAGAGAGCAGGGAATATGTTGACGGAAATTTACTTGATCAAGTAATATCAAAAATAGACGCTTTGATTGGTGAAGCTGACGCTGTCATTCTGCAGGATTATAACAAAGGCATGTTGCCGATAGAGGTTATTAAGCATACTTTAAACAAGGCAAAAAAGAAAAACATTATTACTACAGTTGACCCCAAATTTACTAATTTTATGGAATACAAACACGCTACAGTTTTTAAGCCGAATATAAAAGAATTATCGCAGGCTTTAGCCCGTGTAATTGAATCTGATAAGGACGCTAATGAAGCCGGGTTTGAGATTCTTAATAAATTATCAGCAGAGAGCGTCCTGCTGACCCGCGGCGCAAAAGGGCTTTCACTTTTTGAAAAGTCCGGTGAAAGCAGCCAAATTCAAACAAAAACACGGAAGGTTGCCGATGTCTCCGGCGCTGGGGATACGGTGATAACCACAATGACCGCTGCTCTAACAGGGGGCGCTTCATATAAAGAAGCCGCATGTTTAGCTAACTATGCGGCGGGAATCGTTTGTGAAGAAGTCGGTATTGTCCCAATCGAAAGAGAAACATTGTTGCGAGAGGTTCAGGATAGGGAAATAGCAGATGAATGAAATCGTCGATTTTAATGAAATTGAAGTTTTCGTGTCAAATTTAAGAAAACAACGCCCAATAAAAATAGCGTTTACAAACGGCTGCTTTGATATACTGCATCGGGGACATGTTGAATATTTAGAAAAGGCAAAAGAAAAAGCGGATGTTTTAATCGTTGGGCTAAATTCAGACGAGTCTGTCCGGCTTTTGAAAGGCGAAGGACGTCCTTATGTAAGCGAGGGGGACCGAGCCTTTATTTTATCAAGATTGGAAGCGGTTGACATAGTCTGTATTTTCACCGAAGAGACGCCGTTAGAATTGATTAAGAAGGCGCAGCCGGACGTTCTAATTAAAGGTGGGGACTATACGGTCGATACTATTGTTGGAAGAGAAATCGTTGAGAGCAGCGGAGGTACGGTTTTAACAATACCTTTAGTTACGGGGTGTTCTACTACGAGTATTCTTAATAAAATTAAAATGCAAGATAGATAAGAAAGGTTACTATTGTGAAAAGACTCAAAATACTGATCATATTTTCGATCCTTTTGGTTATTATATTTTCCTGTTAAACTACCGTTGTTAAAAAGGAAGTTGAAAAAAACCAAGATCCTCAGGTAAAATTGCCCGGTAATTTATGGTTATCAGAAACCACTCATACCAGGTTAGATTCTATTTTTGATTATTACAATCAGGCTAAGAATAAATTATCCGACAAGGATACGCTTGGCGCTGAGATTTATTTTAATTATGCCTTTGAAATCCTTTCAAAATTTACGGATGAGGATCAAATTACATTAGAAAATTGGACGGAATACGACTCAACATTTAAATCGATGAATGAAGAATATGCGTTTATATACTTAAGTAATAATCAAATATTAGAAGCTGAAGAAATCCGTGAAGATATAACAGAATTGGAAGAGTTAACATTCCCTGATTCCATACTTTTTGGAAACGGGGTGGTTGTTGATACAAGCGGCAGCATGCCGATCACAATAAATAATAAAGTGCGTTTGGCGATAAAATATTTTCAAACAACGGGCAGGGTAGTAATGACGCGCTGGTTGGAACGCAGCGGGAAATATGAACCTATGATCAAAGAAATTTTAAGAAAAAAGAATTTACCGGATGATTTGTTTTACCTGGCAATGATCGAGAGCGGATTTGTCCCGAGGGCTCGTTCTTACGCCAGGGCGGTGGGTCTATGGCAGTTTATTTCTGCAACCGGCAGAGCTTACGGCTTACGCCATAACTGGTGGTTTGATGAACGGCGCGATGTATTAAAATCGACTAATGCCGCTGCGGAACATCTTTCGGACCTGCACGACCGTTTTGGCGACTGGTATTTGGCAATGTCCGGCTATAATTGCAATCCGAGTAAAGTTGCCAGAAATATGCGTCGTTACAAAACCCGCGATTTTTGGAAATTAACCCGCCTGCCGCGACAAACAAGAAATTACGTACCTACATTTTTGGCTGCTAATATTATTGCAAAAGATCCTAAAAAATTTGGTTTTTATGTTGAACCGCAAAAGCCGCTGGAGATGGATTCTATTCAAATTTCCGAATCTCTCGATTTAAATGTTATTGCAAAACTTGTTGATACTTCTTATGCCTGTATTAAAGAACTTAATCCGGCTGTTTTAAGATGGGTAACGCCTCCCGGCGTAAAAGATTTCACCCTTTATTTACCAAAAGGGAAAAAAGCTAAATTTAAAGAAGGATATGCAAAAATTCCTGATAAGCAAAAACGTTCATGGGTGCGTCATCGTATTAAACAAGGCGAAGCGTTATCGATTATTGCTAAAAAATATCATACATCTATTTCCGTATTAAAATCTACAAATAAATTGCGAAGTAATCGAATAAGAGCGGGGAAATATTTACTGATACCGGTACCGCAGAATAAAAACCATTACTATACATACAAAACAAAAAACTATTCTTCATCAAAGAAAAAAAGACGATCCAGAGCTATAGTTAAAAATGTGCCGGGCAGCAAAAAAATCATCCATATAGTTAAAGCCGGCGAGACATTAGGGGGAATTGCCGAAGACTATAAGACAAGAGCCAGTAAGATTCGCGCCTGGAACGGTATTCGTTATGGACGGTATATTTACCCGAAACAAAAACTGGCTATCTGGGTGCCTGAAAATATGGAAGAGATAAAACAGAAAGCGCGTAAAAAAATAGTTAAAAACCAAGGATCAGGTTCCTATTACACTGTCAGACGTGGAGATACTCTTTGGGATATCGCTAAGAAATATGGACTTTCTATTAAAGATTTAAAGAAGATGAATAATATGCGCAGTTCGTTTATTAAACCGGGTAAGAAATTAAAAGTATCGGAGAATTAATAAAAAGATACTTGTTGGAGCGGATAGTAAATCCCGCTTTTGCGGGGATACTTATCGAAGCGTAGCGCAGATTCCGGCTTGTCGGAATTACCGGTTACCAGATACAGGATGCCGGACGGACGTCTGTTTTGATGTTGCCAGTGGGGGATTGGTAAATTAGAATTTCGGATTTTGGTTTTAAATCATCCATATCTCTTCTCCATATTCTGCCGTTTTTTCCATAACAATATTTCCAACACCACCATTTAATTTGTCATTTTGCCATTTTTTAGGATTGTTTTGAATATATAGGCGGATTCGGTTTAATTCCTGTTCATTGCGTACAATATGTTCCCAATAATTGCGTTGCCATAATTTTTTATTAAATTGTTGCCATTTTTTCGTTTTTACACAGTGTATATATTTAACGGTAACAATAGATTGAAACGCACCGATTATATCACCCAATGTTTTATCCGTAGGGGCAATCCCTTGTGGTTGCCCTTTTTGATTATCATTTTTGACGATATTATCATTTTTGACGATATTATCATTTTGGATGATATTATCATTTTGGGCGACCACAAGGGTCGCTACGATGATTTCCAATATGGCGTGAAAATGGTTGGGCATAATTACATATTCGTGTAATTGTATATTGGTAAAACGATGGGGTAAATCTATCCATTTATTTTCTACCATTGTTCCGGCGTCATTTATTATCATTTTCCCATTAATAATTTCTCCAAACAGGCATTCACGGTCTTGGGTGCAGATGGTTACAAAATATGTCCCAGGTTGTGAATAATCGTACCCTTTTAATCGGATCGATTTTCTGTGGTGTCTATTTGGATTATATTTCATATTTCTCATTATGATTTTTTGTTATTTTCTTTGCCATATCTTTTTTCCCTCACCCGCCATATACGACGGGTGTCTTTGGGGCGGGGTTGTTTTATATTTATAGGGCTAACGGCGATTGCTCACTTGACGCAAAACAAAATTGTGAGCTCTGTAAATTTTACAATTTATTTTTAATAACCACAAATAAAGACTAAAGCTCTGCACGTTTTGCGTTCAAGTGCAGCAAATGGTTATATGCCTAATGATTTCCTAATTTGCTCGTTCTTTTCTGAAATTAATACATCAGATTTTTCAGATATAGTACTTAATAAATTCCAGTAATTTAATTCCTTAAAGCACCAAATTAATAACTCTATACGATCATCAAACTTATTATTATCAAAAATTCTTTCAGCTTGAACCTCAGAAACAGTCACATTTAGTTTTGTAGCTACATAGAAATATGTAATCTCATCAATACTAGCAAGATCATCGATATATTTTTTTCCAAGCTTTAAATATAATCTTGCTAGATAGTACTTATGGTCAATATTTTTAACCAAATCTTGATAATAGTCCCTTATTTTGCTTTTTGGAAAATGATTTATGATAATCTGTGCAGATAAACTATCATGGTAATTTTTCCATTTGTCTTCAACAATTTCAATGTATCTATTATCCCAATTCTTATTTATCAATTTAAATGCTCTTATTGATTGAGATGGATATTCTGAGTTTAAAAAAGTTTCTAAAATACGTGCTTGAAGTTCTCTTGAACTAAATGGATAAATTTTATCAAAAAAATATCCAACACCTTGTAATCTTTTAAATGAATAAGAGGAATATTCTTCAAGCATTCGGTTAGTCAAATTAATGTATTCGTAAGAGAGTGATGATTTTTTATTTATATCATTTATAATTAGATTTAAAAGAGTTTTTCGTAGGGCGGCTGGAATATCATCATTTATCATTTCTAATAATTCCTGGTCAGATAAGCACCCAATTAAAGCGTAAAGTATATTACCAGGATAAAGTT
>JAUXGF010000112.1 GCA_030622395.1 Calditrichaceae bacterium | reverse complement strand
GCACAAACCTGCGTCTCATCTTCAAAACTACCGCACATTCAGTTTGCGAGGGGTAAGGAGTTCTGAATCTTGTCCCGCAACTGCGGGGTAATATTGATCTGGCGGATTTTTTCTTCATAGCTATTAAGAAAGATGTATTCTTCAAATACTTTAATGGTTCCATGATATTCATACGCAATAAACTTACCAAGATAAAAAAACTAATATACGTTAAATCGCATATTATTTTATAAAAAAGCAAAAGCCTGATATAGCACGCAATACGAGCGGTTTTGTTTTAATTGATTTAATTTTATAGCTTGTTGATATTTGCTTGAATGTAATTATGGTGCGTATTAAAAAAAGTAAGGGATTTATAATATACTGATAGTCTATTCCTTATAAATCAGGCATTTTAAATGGCGCTTAATTTGTGAACCAAAACATATTTACGCATTCTAAATCCAGTGAAAATCTGTGGTGATAATTTATTTTAATTCAATTTAAGCCGTTAATAAATCCGTTAAAAATTCTTTGCCTGTAAATAAACAATTTTGTAAACTAATTAATCCTTAGATTTAAGAACAAAGCTTTGCTCCACCGATGGATCCGGTAAAATTAATGAAAATAATGCTGGTTGAAACGGAGTGTCGCTTTAGCTGGGAGGCTAGTCGGTCTGCCTGTGCGTTGCACATGGACAGAAGTGGAACGTAAATCCCGTTTCACTGGGATGAAGTTGGAAATTGGTCGTAAAACTATAAATAAAATCCAGATTAGCATCCAGTATCCAGTAACCAGTATCTAGTATCAAGCATCTATTTTAATAAAACAATCCCTCCTGATCGCGCCGGTTGGCGGATGCGCCCGCTGGCGTATTATTCGGGATCGGGACTATACAATATTAACAGTTAAGGAATTATAATTTAATTATGGATTTAAGAAAAGAACTCTTGCAGCATCTCGGTCTTGCTACTTTTATAGTTGTTGATTTGGAAACAACGGGTCTGCATCCTGAAAAAGATGAGATTATTGAGATCGGCGCCATTAAATTTGTTGATGGAAAGGAAGTAGAATCATTTGAACAATTGGTCAATCCAGGTCGTCCTATCCCGGAATTTATTACCCGTTTAACCGGTATCAGCGATTCTGATGTGGCGGACATGCCTAAAATTGACGATGTGTTCCCCCAGTTAGATCAGTTTTTAGGCGGAGCGGCATTTGTCGGTCAGCAGGTAAATTTTGACGCTTCATTTATAGAATATCATTATCGTAAAATGCACAACGATTTTGACAATTGGGATAATAAAGCACAACGTTTCAAATATTTAGATAATTTACGTTTAGACACACTCTTTATTTCGCGCATCTTTTTACCATTTTTACCCAGTTTTAAATTAGCGGCTTTGGCGAAACATTTTGAATGGGATATCGAAAATTTACATCGCGCAAGCGACGACGCCCGCGCAACCGGACATGTCTTTTTAGAATTAGTTGACCGCGCCCTGGCAATTGACAATCAAGTTCTTTCAAATATTATTAATTTGCTTTACCCCAATTCAAGGCGGGCTAAGACATTTTTCGTCCCGGTTCTGAAATTTAAAACCATGAAGAATATTACCGCCACATCTACTTCTTTGGTGGATGACGTGCGAAACGCTCAACAATTTTATAATGTTATTGGAGAGGCCGATTATAAAGCTGAATATATTGACAGAGAAAAACAATTAGAAAGCGTTGATGAGGATGAAGTTAAGGATTACTTTCTTGAAAAAGGCAGGCTGGCAAAACTTATTGAAAACTATGAATTACGTCAACAGCAGCAAAATATGGCAGCCTTTGTTAATAATGCTTTTAATAAATCCGAGTTCTTGATTGCCGAAGCAGGCACAGGCACCGGAAAGTCAATGGCTTATCTTATCCCGGCTATAGAGTGGGCTGTTAAAAACCGAAGCGCGGGACAACGAATTGTCGTATCAACCAACACAAAAAATTTACAAGAGCAGTTATTTTTTAAAGATATTCCCATGCTGTACGCCGCCGGTAAAAACAAATTTAAAGCGGTTATTCTTAAAGGACGAGCTAATTACCTGTGTCTGGATAAGTGGAAAAGCGTTATGACTGATATGAATCAGCGTTTATCTCAGGATGAACGGACGCGTATTTTACCTTTAGTCCTGTGGGTTGAGCAAACCCGCACAGGCGATATTGCCGAAAGCGCCGGTTTCCAGATAGAAAAAAATTTAGGATTGTGGCGTAAGTTTACTGCGGAATCATCCTATTGCCCCGGACGCGCCTGCAAATATTATAAAAACTGCTTTTTAATGAAAGTCCGTGAAAATGCCCGAAATGCAGATATTGTAATCGTTAATCATTCATTGTTGTTTTCCGATCTGGCTTCTGATAATTTAGTTTTGGGGGAATACAGCAATTTGATAATTGATGAAGCGCATAATATTGAAAAAAGCGCAGCCGAATATCTTGGGACACGAGTCAGTTTTTGGTCATTTAGAAATATTTATCATAAACTTTATGAAGAAGAACCCAAGCGTTCGGGAACTCTTCAGCAATTGGATTTCCGCTTAAGCAGAGGACAGGCTGACGATAAAACCAGGGATGCAATTTTTAAAGAAAGTAAGCAGCTTAAACACAGCAGTCTGCATTTAAAGGAAAAAACACTGATTTTTTACAACGAACTAAACCGCTTTCTTAGAGATAAATATATTTCAGGTAATAGCTCCGGGTATGAAGAAAATCGAATTCGTTATTTTAAAAATTTCAAATATTTTAAAACTCTTTCATTTCAAATTGACGAGCTGCAAAAGAGTTTAGCCAGACTGAATTCAAACTTAAATGAATTACTTAAAACATTTGATGATCTAAAAAAAGATTCGTTTGAATTTCAGGATCAAATATTTCGTGAGTTAACGGCGCTTAAAACAGACGTCAAAACTTTAGCCGAATCGTTTAATTTTTGTATAAAGGCGGATAAAGAAAAATATGTTTTTTGGCTGGAAATTCCGCGCAATGAACGAAACAATGACGTTATTTTATATGCGGTTCCTCTAAATATTGCCGAGCTGCTGAAAAAAGAACTATATGATAAATTAGACGCCGCTGTTTTTACTTCCGCTACTTTAACTGTTAACAATTCTTTTGACTACTTTTCTAACCGTATCGGATTAAACCTGGTCAGTAATAAAAATGTACAAAAAGAAGTCTTCGGTTCCCCTTTTAATTTTAAGGATCAATTATTATTGGGCGCCGCTGATTTTATTCCCGATCCGCGTAACGCTGGTTTTTTAGACGCCCTAACTGATACAATTAAAGAAGCGCATGCCCGGCATAAAACAGGGATGCTCGTCTTGTTTACAAGTTATAGTTTGTTGAACTCGGCTTATGAAAAATTAAAACCTCATTTTGACGCTGAGCGTATTTTACTGCTTGCCCAGGGGAAAAGCGGCAGCCGGACAAATATTATTAATCAATTTAAGGAATACCGGGATTCCATATTATTTGGCACGGATAGTTTTTGGGAAGGTATCGATGTGCCGGGCGAGGCGCTGGAGCTGCTATTCATCCCAAAGCTGCCATTTGATGTGCCGACGGATCCGTTGGTAGCCGCTCGTATGGAAGAAATAAAAAAGCAGGGCGGCAATCCTTTCTTTGAATATTCCGTACCTGAAGCGATTATCAGATTCAGGCAGGGGTTTGGCAGATTGATAAGAAATAAAAAAGATTTCGGCGCCGTTATTGTAGCGGATAACCGGCTGAGCCGCATGCAGTATGGAAAACAATTTTTAAACAGTCTGCCGGTAGAAGGAAAAATTTATCTCACTAAACAGGATTTATTCGAATCATTGGAAAACTGGTTTGCTGAAAAATAGAAAAGGAATGGGTATGGATAAAAATTCATTTGTAATTAGTGAAACTGATCTTACTTTGGAAGACATTGCGTTTTTCCTAAAAAACAATCCCGCTATCGCCCTTGACCCGCTGACTGTCAAAAAAATCAAAACAAGCCGTAAAATTATAGAAGATATTATTAAATCGGAAAAAGTCGTTTACGGCGTGAATACCGGCTTTGGCAAGTTTGCCGACGTCAAAATCAAAAAAGATGAAACAGCCGAACTGCAAAGACGCCTGGTGCTCAGTCATGCCGCGGGAGTAGGCGAGCCAATGCCTTTGGAAATTGTCCGTTTAATGATGCTTTTAAAAGTGAAAAATTTATCGCAGGGTTACAGCGGCGTTCGTTTAGAAATAGTTCAATTTTTAATTGCAATGCTGAATAAAAATATTACGCCGTTTGTTCCGGCGAAAGGATCGGTTGGCGCCAGCGGGGATTTAGCTCCTCTTGCTCACATGGCTGCGGTTATGATTGGCGAAGGAGAAACTTTAATAAAGGAGAAGGGCTGCATAAAATATTTAAACGGCGGCGAAGCGTTGAAAAAAGCAGGACTAACTCCTCTTACTTTGGCGGCGAAAGAAGGACTGGCTTTGTTGAACGGCACACAGGCTATTCAGGCTTATGGTTTGTGGTCTCTTGTCCAGGCGCGTAATCTTATTAAAATAGCCGATATTGTAGGCTGCATAACCTTAGAGGGTTTGCTGGGTACATTAACCGCTTTTGATGCGCGTATCCAGCAAGTCCGCCGCCATCCGGGGCAGCAAAAAACTGCGGAAAATTTTCGGAAAATTCTTACAGAAAGCCCGATTATAGAATCACATCGCTATTCGGATAATAAAGTGCAGGACGCCTATAGTCTGCGCTGTATTCCGCAGGTTCACGGCGCTGTGCGCGACGCGCTGGATTATGTGCAGGCTGTATTTGAGTGGGAAATGAACGGCGTAACCGACAATCCGTTGGTCTTTCCGGATAACGGCGATGTGCTTTCCGGCGGTAATTTTCACGGTGAACCCGTAGCGTTGGCGGCAGATTATTTAGGAATCATTATGTCGGATTTAGCAAACATTTCCGAGCGGCGCATCGAGCACATGCTTGATCCGTCGGTTAGCGAGATGGCTGGATTTTTAACAGAAGAAGGCGGACTCAATTCCGGTTTTATGATTGCCCAGGTAACCGCGGCGGCTCTGGTCTCGGAAAACAAAGTCCTTGCCCACCCATCCAGCGTAGATTCTATTCCTACTTCCGCAAACAAAGAAGATCATGTGAGCATGGGAAATTTTGCCGCCCGTAAAGCCGCTGAAATTATCCAAAATGTTGAACATGTATTAGCGATTGAATTAATCTGCGCCTGTCAGGCTTTGGATTTGCGGACGCCCTTACAGCCTTCAAAAACGACTCAAAATGTTTTGGATATTGTTCGCGCATCTATTGCCTATTGGAAGGAAGACCGTTTTATGCACCGTGATATTGTTCTGGCAAAGGATTTATGCCGTTCGGGAAAAATAGTTGAAGCGGCAGAGAAAGTATGCGGCTGTTTAAATTAACGCGCTGATGAATTTCCCAAATACGAATATCTATACCGATCAGTAATTGGTTTAAAAAATATGTATCGGTATAACTGTCAGAACGAAGTGGTTAAACAATAAACCACTTCTATTCCGGTATATTGCCGGACTATCAGGCAAATTAAGGATAATAATGAAAAAACTAATCCATGAAAAACAGGTTTTGGCTGCCGCTAAATCGAATAAAATAATCACAATTGACGACAATACAATCATTACTCCTACAGCTCTTGATACAGCGCGCGGGCTTGGAGTACAGTTTGAAAAAATAACGCAGGCAACAGCCGTTAATGAAGATCAAAAACACCCTTTGGATACCTTCCCTGTTAAAACGGTAGCTATTGCAGCCGATCACGGCGGATTTAGCATGAAAGAAGAATTGAAAGGCTATTTAAAGGATTTGGGTTATATTGTCCACGATCTTGGTCCGTCAAATTCTGATCCTTGTGACTATCCCGATTACGCTTTTGAGGCAGCCCGTAAGGTGGCTGATGGTAAAGCTGACCGGGCGGTAATGATTGACAGCGTGGGAATCGGCTCGGCTATGGCTGCTAATAAAGTAAAGGGCGTATTAGCGGCAAAGTGTAATAATGGATATGAAGCGCGCAGCAGCCGCGAACATAATTACGCCAATATGCTTACGCTGGGCAGCAAGATAATTGGCATCGAAATCGCTAAGGAAATTGTAAAAATATTTTTAGAAACGCCGGTCGGCGCGGAAAGGCATCAGCTCCGGGTGCAAAAAATCTTAGATTTTGAAGGTTGAGAAATATCGCCTGTTTTTTATTGGAAAGTCTTTTAACTCACCCCCTAAATAATTGTCAATTGATAATTGACAATTAAGCTTTCTGTAAATGATCGGGACACATTCGTGCATACTTCGTTGAGGGCGGAAGCCCATGTAAGTTTATATGAATACATTCAGCAATCATCTATCCATCCATTTTGAGCAAATTATAAAGGATGAAACTCTGATTGCTAATCGCTAAAAAATACTTCAATACATCCACTCTTCTTCAATCATTGCAAGAGGCAGAACTGTAATATTTTCAGCAAGCCTGTATTTTTCGTTTCCAGGATATACTACCCAGAGATGTTCGAGTTTTAAATCAAGAGAGGCGATTTTAATTGATTTTGTAAGCTTTGGAGCATCCGTATATTTAAATTCAACCCCCCAGTTTTTCCCTTTGTTTTGCCAAAAAAGATCTATTTCTGCGCCTGTATATGTAGACCAGAAATAATATTCCCGATCATTCTTCCCAATACTTCTACAAATATGTTCAAGGGCAAACCCTTCCCATGAAGCGCCAAGCTTGTTGTGTGAAAGTAAATTTTCAATTGTTTCTATTGACATGAGAGAATGAAATATTCCAGAATCTTTAATATAAATTTTTGGCCTTTTTACAAGTCTTTTCCCGATATTTACATACCATGGCTGTAATATCCTTACCATAAAAGTGCCCTCAAGGATTTCTAAATATTTTCTTATAGTCATATCGGAGATACCAAAAGAACGAGCTATTTCAGAATAGTTTATTATTTGCCCATGAAAATGGCTTAGCATTGTCCAAAATCTTCTGAGGGTATAGGAAGGAATATTTATGCCAAGTTGTGGAATATCTCTCTCAAGAAATGTTGTTATGTAGTTTTCTTTCCATAAATAACTATCTTCATTTGTATCTGCAATAAAAGATATTGGAAATCCCCCTCTAATCCATAATCTTTTAATGTTTTCTTTCCCTATATCGTTTAGACTTAATCCATTCAGATAATAGTATGAGATTCTCCCGGCTAAAGATTCACTACTCTGTTTGACTAAATCCCTGGATGCGCTTCCTAAAATTAAATATTTTTGTCCGGATTTATTATCAACAAGATACCTAAGCAATGGAAATAAATCCGGAATTCTTTGAATCTCATCAATTACAATTAATCCTTCTAAATCTTCAAGAGCAAGCTGCGGATTTTGTAATCTTGCAATGTCTCTAGGATTTTCTAAATCAAAATAATGATCATATACTAATTCTTTTGCAAGAGTGGTTTTTCCGCATTGTCTTGTGCCCAATATTGCTGTTACAGGAAATAATTTGATTATTTTTTTTACTTCATTAATGTCATGTTTTCTTTCAATCATAATTAGTTATTATTTTAATAAAAAAGTTGTTTGATAAAATCGTCATATTTCTATATAATTGGATAATTCACCATAACTATGTTAGAAAATCGCCAAGTGTATGTTAAAATAACATATTTACCTTGAAAAATCAAACACAATATTTGATTTTTCAAGGTAAGCGGTAAATATAAATTGTAATCGTTCAGCCATTATCTCATATTATACACTATTATTGAAGGTAATTATTTTATGGAACGTAGGGCGTGAGGCGGAGAGCGGAGAGCGAAATTACGTAATACTCTTTTCTTAAAAATCGCTTTACGCTCAACGCTTCCCGCTCTACGCTTTACTATTTTCCCCGGATGTGCCGGCTAAATTTAGCTAAGCGTAAAATATTTTAAAAATAATTTAAAGATTGAGGCTAAGAATTATGCGTACAAAAGCCTTGCTTGTCCTAATAACAGGGTTGCTTTTATTACTCAACTGTCAGCGTCATGATCAGAATGCAGCAAAG
>JAUXGF010000424.1 GCA_030622395.1 Calditrichaceae bacterium | reverse complement strand
ATAGCACAAATTGATGAAAATGGGAATAGTGATATTTCAAGAGTATCAGATATAAAGGAATTAAAGAAAAAATTAAAATCCGGTTATATTGATTTTAGCGAAAGAATATTTTTCGACTTAGGTATTAACGAAGAATTTGAAGAAGTAAACTAATATGAATCCTAATTCAATACTCTTTTTATATGAGGGCGAAACTGAAAAAGAGTTTTATGAAAAAATATTTGATATATATTTACCTAAAAGAAAAATAAAAATAATTAAATCTAATCTATATGGTGTACACAATATAAATAAAAAAGTAAGAAATAAAATTTTAAGATTTTTAGATGATAAAAAAGATCAGGATCAAATCCATGTATTAGTAGCTTACGACAGAGAAGGTACAAGAAATGTTCCATCCAACCTTAACCCGGATATATTAAAGAAAAAGTTCGTCTCACATAAAAATTCAAGAATAGCTTCAATTAATGAAGTGATAGCCACTCAAGATTTAGAGAGTTGGCTGTTTAATGATATTGAAGGTATATATAATTTTTTAAGAATCCCAAAAACTGAAAGAAAAGTTAATCGTTTTAATAATATTGAAGCGACAAACAATAGAACTCTTTCAAAATTGTTCCATAGATATAATAAGCATTATCAAAAAGGAAGACGTATAGAGGGATTTCTAAATCATTTGAATATTGAAAAAATATATAATTGCACACCTCAACTAAAAAAAATGATGAAATTGATAACTTCATTATGCGAATAAAATTTGAACCATATACATTTTATACCAATCACGCGAATTTATATAAGTTTTTAAAATATTATAGTATCAGTAAGAATCAGTGTTATCCGTGTTATCTGTGTTCTATAAAGATTGGCATGGCATGATTACTTTTTAAAGAGGCTGCAAATTTGTACATCAGTATCAAAACAAAATTTATTATTTTGCTTTCTTTTTTAATGGCTGTTATTTTAGCTTTGCAATTTTATTTTACAAATAAAACCCAACAGGATATTTTCAATGAACTAACGCAAATCTCTTTAACAATCAATCAGGCTGCGAATGCCTATATCTACCAGGATTTTCCTAAAATTGAAAAATTACAATCTTTCCTATCTATTGAAGATTCTTTAATAAAACAAAAACATATAAACAGACGGTATTTAGATAATCTGGATTTACAAGTCGAACGGATCGATTCAATTATCAAAAAATATAATGTACGCAATGAACGAATTGTAAATTATAAGGATCTGATAGATGAAATTGATGTAAAGGCTTTAAAAGAACCCTATATAAACAGATTTTCCCGAAACAAGAAATCCAGACAAATTATTAGAACTTTCCCCTCTTCTGTAAAGAATTTTGTATTGCAGAATAAAGACAGTCTTAAATGGGATTTTGAGGAAATTAAAATAGTTCTCAATCAATCACACAAAGGAAGCCTTGATTCTCTTATAAAAGTCAGCGCGGGATTTAAGAAAAATATTAAAAGACAAAAGCCGCCTTCTTTCTCTTTTATGGTTCCTGATTTTTCAAAACCTGACTCAATGCGATTTTTACGCTATAATTATAAAACAGCGCAATTGAATCAGGCATTGGATGATATACGTAACCGAAATATGCTTATTACTTTGCTGATATTTACTTTTTCCATTGCGGCAATCATGCTTGTTACACGGAGATTTTTAAAACCGATAGATTCATTGAAAGATTCGTTTAAAAGAGTGGTTGACGGTGATTTAGGAATTTCCGTTAATACACTTAGTAAAGATGAAATCGGAGACCTGACCCGTTCTTTTAATCAGATGGTAGAGGAGCTGAAAAAGAATCGTGAAAAGGAAGTTATTCTGCAGCGCAAAGAGCGCCTGGCTTCGTTGGGACAGCTTACCGCCGGCGTGGCTCACGAACTTAAGAATCCGCTTAACGCTATTAATTTGACTATTGATCATTTAAACGACAAATTCATATCTGAAGATGACGAACAACCGAAAAAGTATATCGAAACTATCCAAAATGAAATCCGCCGTTTGGATAATATTGTAAATAATTTTTTAAATTATATCCGCAGCGAACAGTTAAAGAAAAGTGAAACGGACGTCAATGCTTTACTAATTGAAGTTATGCGTCTGTATGAACGGGAAATGGCTGCCGCAAATGTGGATGTTCAAAGCGAATTTGACGATCCTTTTATGCTGAAAGTTGATGGCGAACGCTTGAAAACCGCTTTTGTAAATATCATTTTAAACGCTGTTCAGGCAATGCCTGAGGGCGGGAAACTCACTGTGCGCACTAACGTTGAAAAAAGAGCTGTTCATATTATCGATACAGGGGCGGGCATACCGGAGAAAGATATCGAGCATATTTTCGATTTGTTTTATACTACTAAATCAAGCGGCACCGGATTAGGCATGCCGACAGCTTATAAAATTATCAAAGAGCATCAGGGCGATATTCTAATTAACAGTCAGGAAGGGCGGGGAACAGAGGTAATAATTCAGTTGTGAAAAAAGCAAAATATGCAAAACAGATAAACGTTTTAGTTATTGACGACGAAAAGTCTCAGCGGGATATTTTAACCGATATTTTAGTTGACGCCGGTTATGCGGCGTCCAACGCGCCGGACGGTGAATCGGGATTGGAAATGGCGGCGGCAGGGGATTTTCAACTTGTGTTAACCGATTTCAAAATGCCGGGCATAAACGGTGTTGAAGCGCTTAAAGGTATTCAGGAATTGAATCCTGATATTCAGGTGATTATTATGACAGCCTTCGGCACAATCCCCGGCGCTGTTAACGCTATTAAAAGCGGGGCTTATGATTATTTAACCAAGCCGTTTAAAAAGGAAGAATTGCTGCGCGTTGTCGCCAGAGCCGCAGAAAAAGCGCAATTACTTATCGAAAATCAACGTTTGAAAAATGAAATCAGCAGCCGCTATCAATATCAAAATCTAATCGGCGGCAGTTCCGCTATGCGCACAATCTATCAACTTATCGAACGTATTAAGGATATTGACGCTACTGTGCTGATCAGCGGCGAGAGCGGCACGGGTAAAGAGTTGGCAGCTAAAGCAATCCATTACAGCGGGAAACGAAAAGAGGGGCCATTTGTAGCGCTTAACTGCGGCGCTATACCGGAAACGTTGATCGAAAGCGAACTGTTCGGTCATGAAAAAGGCTCGTTTACCGGAGCCGATAAAACTTATGTCGGTAAATTTGAGCAGGCGCAAAATGGCGCT
>JAUXGF010000261.1 GCA_030622395.1 Calditrichaceae bacterium | reverse complement strand
ATGGGGAATGGCGCAGTGAAATTTTCCTTTATTGTCCTGAAGATATCCGGCGTAGTAATGAAGTATGGTTGATTGCGGGAATACTTCAAGACCTCTGTAACAGGCAATAAGAGCGCTGTCGGCATATTTTAACTTAAAGTACGAATCTGCAATTTTCCCTATTGCGTTAGAAGCGTATTTTGTTGTGTCGTTTAGAAATACCTTCCAAAAATATGGCAGCGCTTCAGTATAATTTTTTTGTTTATAATATTCACTTCCAAAACTGTACCAACGCCTGATTTCAATTTTTTCAACTTTTAAATTTGCAAAAGCTTCATATTTTGTAGTAAGCGATTCCGGTAAACATTTTCTCCCGGGCTCTATTTCAAATTCGTCGTCTTCAAATTGTGAGTAAACAAAATCAATTTGAAGGATTAATAATATAAAAAAGAGAGAGGATTGAAATAAACTTATAAAACGCACAAAACCCCTCCTTTCAAGAATGGAGTAATGGAGTAATGGGAAGAATGGAATATCGGATCAGTACTTAAATTTTTCCCCATTTCAGCACTCCATTTTCTATCCAAACCATCACTCCATTACTCCAGTACTTCAACACTCTAATTCTTCATCACCCCAATTCTTCACTATCTGATAAATACCATCCGTTTTGTTTGGCTAAATTCCCCGGCGCTTATCCGGTAAAAATAAATGCCGGATGTGACAAGATTTCCATGTTCATTTTTTCCATCCCAAACAATTTTATTCAATCCGGCGTTTGTTCTTTTATTCATCAAATCACGGATAAGAGCGCCTTTAATATCATATATTTTTATATTAACTAATTCCGGTTTTTCAAGCGTGAATTTTATAGTTGTAGCCGGATTGAAGGGATTTGGATAGTTTTGATAAAGCTTATAGTTTTTCAAATTATTTTTTATTGAAGGAGTTGCAGTAGACGGGCCGGTTTCTTTTTGTTGAATTTTTACATCGTCAATATAAACTCCTTCCGTAGCCGTTTTATCATCGCTTTGGAAACGGAAACGCAGCGTTAACGAAGTTCCCGCAGGATAATCGCTCAGGTCATACTTATATTCCAGCCAGTCATTGCCGGTTGGAAGCGCGCCTAATGCGCCGCCGCTGCCGATGAAATCCAATACTTTCCAACCGTCGCCGTCATTAATTTCTACATATAATCCAGTTGTTCCGTAATTTGGAAACTCATACCAGAACCAAAATGAGAGCTGGGGTTTCTGCCCGATAACAAAAGATATTGATTCCAGGTTGTTGTTCTGCATATTGTTATCATAAACAAATTGACCCTCATTTCCGCAGTACCAACTGCTGTCTCCAGAATGTTTACGATTTGCGGTAATATGCCATAAATCGACTGCGCCGGAATGCGTCCAGTTGCCGTCCCCGTTTTCCATATCGTCAAACAAGCCCATTTCCCCAATGGAAATAGAAAATGTATCTGTAAATTGATAACCATCTTGAGTCTCAATAAATAAATCCATTTGAGGGAAAGAGGGCTGCGGACAGCCGGCGTCAATAATAATTTTTGTGGATGATTGGCTATAATCAGAGGGCAATATAGCGCCATAGCTAAGATTAGGATTTGTAAAAGATAAATATGGGCTGATACTGCTTAATGTTACTGAAACATTTTGTGCTGATTTCAAGCCTGTGTTTTTAATGATTAAATCCAGATTTACTTTCTCGCCGGATTCGGCAAAGCCGTCGCCGTCTCCATACATTGAATCTGATAAATTACAATAAAGATAAGACAGCGCAGGAGTTGCGCCGGTTATGCTAAGTAAATTCGTCCAGACATTTCCCAATGAATCAGAAACTTGTGAATTTAAATAAATTACTTCACCGTTCTTGAGATTCGAACCGACTTGAAATGAAAACGCATTGGCAATATTAATAGAATCGCCTGCTAAAACATTGCCTGTCGATTCCGTACTGTCAATCATAATAATATTTTCGTTTCCGGTTGATAAGATTCCTGAAATTTCATACCCGGTTTTATTTCCAAAATTCTTAAAACAGGCCTCCATTGATACCGTATCACCCGGCGTAACCAATCCCTCGATTGATCCGTTAGTTGAGTATGAAGATATTTTTACATAGGGTTGATCGGAAAACAAAGAGATTGTGTTTTCAAAAGGAATAAAATTTTGGGCTGTGACGGTTACGTGAATATTTTCCGCCGGATTTGTAGTTGAAATATTAAAATCAGCGCGCCCGTCATTCCCTGTAAAAGCGGTGGCGTAAACAACTGTATCCTGCATAAGGCAAATCAAAGCGCCTTCAACGGGGCTGCCGCCGTCTGTTACGGTTACCTGGCAAAAACTATCTCCTAAAGGCAGCTCTTGAGGATAAGCAACGGTCAGCGCTTTAGGGGTATCCGTCCAGATGGGCATTTCAGGGTCGCCTAAAAGATTAGTTTGATATTGGCACCATCTGTATACGTTTTCTTGCGATGATAGGGGTATGTAAACAGACTTTGCCGCGCTTAAGGTGTTGCCGATGTGATAAATATTTTCAGTGAAAAGTTGTTTGAAAAATTGCTGGTCAAAGCGGTCTGAGTATCCGTAAAGAGGATTGCCGGGGCTGGCCCAGCCATATCTGGAATTACCGATAAAAGCAACGCCCCCTCCGTTATGGTTGGTTAAGAAATGTTCTGCAATGCAGTCATAATCAAAAGCCGCCGGCCAACAGCCGATCGAATAAAGAATAGAATATTTAGGACCATTGGTAAGCGCATCCATATCCTCACGATACAATGATCCACCACCTACACTCATTTCAGAATACCAGGCATGGCCGTTATGGTTAACGATATTTTGTCCGGCATTCAGTGCGTTCATAGCGGAGGTATAATATTCATTTCCCAGCGCTTGATATAGTTTGGTAATCGGGTCAAAACGGTCCGGCACATATAAATTGTCAATATGGTCTTTCCCCTCGCCGGAGTTGGTATAAGGAATGCCCCAAAGGATTTCCGCCAGAAACAGCATGTCAAGTTCATGACCGTTTGGCGGATTTTTTTCATAAGTAAGTATTTTATTTACAAAGGCGTCGGCTTCGTCAGCGTTCTCAACAGGCGCTCTTCCTACAAAAACATCGGGATACATGTCAATATTATCTTCAACTTCACCGTAAATGGGGTTTTCGTTAGCGTTCCAATCTCCATCCAAGTCGGCAAAATACAGGTCGCACGGTAAATAGTTATCATAATTATTTCCCGATTCACAATCAAATGCAAAAGCCGTCCGCATAGTGATAATATTAGTATCACCACCTAAAAGAACCCAAACCGTTCCCCAGTTTTGGTAGGCATTAATAATAAAACGCCTTATTTTATTGGCGCTATCTTCAAGAGGATATTTCGAGAAGATATTAGAGGTTGTTACAATAGTTGCCGACAATCCTTTTTTCGTTTTCCAGTCGGCTAAGGGTTGGAAATTAGCGACTAAGTTATCCGCTGTAATAATCACATACCTATGTTCTTCAGAAGACATTTTCCCGGCAGTCTGTATATTATCCTGCGAGGCTCGGGTTAAGGATTGCGGGTTCTTTACTATTTTTTGTAACGCCTGCAGATGGATATGTTCGGAATATTCGGATGTTTTAAAAGGCAGGGGAAGTCTTTGGCTTTCTTTATAAGTTATTTCTACTTCCATTTTTGAAATAAAAAACAGCTTTTTTTCTGATGGAAGATATTGAACAGGATACACAAGCAATGCGCCGATATTGTAGCCGGATAGATAACCATGCCGGTCAATTTTAACAATCTCTTTTGGGAAAAGATCGGAAGATGAGTAAATGTTTTGATCAGGTTCAACAAATTGGTTTATAGACCCCGATAGAATCTGAGCGGGCTGCGCCGGAAAAGGATAGTATTCCCCGTCCAGATACTCGCTTTCTATAATCTTTACGGATATGGCGGCGATTTCTTTTCCCACAGGCAAAGCTAATTGAATTATTTTTACAGGAAGCTGGGGAGCTGCAATTACTTGCGATAATTCAAACTCTTCATATTTAATAAAATCATAGCCGTTAAATTTGTCAATCTTTAGGTTATTTTTTTCAAATGTAAAGGTTTGGTAATTATCACTTGCAGATGTTTGGTTAGTATTTAGCAAAAGCGTTGCTAAAATAAAGAGAATCAGGATTTTTGTATAATTCATTTTTTCACATCCTTCCCTTATATTCTTAATCAATATAAATAAGCTATTAAAAAAAACAAGGGCTTAATTTTATAATTTCGCTGAAGCCAAGCGCCCAACTCCCCCTCTCCAAATTATCTTTTCACACTGTGACCACTTTTGCGCAGGAAGCAGTTCGCGGTGGGGAATCTTTTTTCTTTCCAACTCAGCCTGTTAAAATATCAGAAACATTATCCGGATTAATCGCAATCACATCATCACTATGGAAAACATTATTCAGCGGATGGTCTAACATATATATTTGGTAACGCAAGGAGCTTAGTTGGTTGAAATATTTTTCCAGTCGTCCTTTCGGCTCTATATAAAAGAAAAGGATTTTTTTGATTTGAGAAAAGATTAAAGCATCCCGTTTATCAATCTCAGATTTAGAAGCCCTGTCTTGACAAATACCCGGTGAAATTAACAATAGTTTTTTTTCATCTAACAACTCTTGCTGCAATGGGTTAAGCTTAATGTTATTGATATTTTTTGCCAGATATTGGATAAAATTGGCTCTCGTTGAACGGCGGGCATGTTTGAATAAATATTTCTCCAAAGGCGCCTGCCAGCCTCCGGCAATACTAATAGGCATATCAAGCAGCTTATTATATAAATCCAGCGCCTGCGGGAAAATCTCTTTTGGCGCAGATTTGGATGCAAACAGCCCGACTTTAACCTGGCTTAATAACTCAACATTACCTTTTGTCTCAAAAATGGATTTTTTGTTCATAATTATTAGATTTAAAATTAATAGTGATTAGCTGTTAGCTAAGAACATTTAGTAAATAAGGGTCTAT
>JAUXGF010000229.1 GCA_030622395.1 Calditrichaceae bacterium | reverse complement strand
CTAAATTTGCAACTGAGTCCTTTAAAGTCCTTCTCTTCAAAGCCGTCAAGGCGTTTTTGTAATTTCTTTTTCCGCTCCTCTTTCAATTCCGGGAAAGCAATACCCTTTCTAAGTAAGAATTCAATATCGAAACCGTCTCTTATTTCGCCTCTTCCCAACAGGGCGTCAATTTTATTTTTCATTGTCTGCTCAAGGGTATGGATTTTTAATATTACTTGTTTGTTGCTAAATTTTGAAAACGCAATCCTTTCCTGAAAATCACATTCTTTGACTTCTTTACGTATTTCAATTTTAAGCCGCTTCGAATAATCTGCGGAGCGGAGTTCCAGCAGAAGAGTATAATGTTTGATTTGTGCATCAGTTAGTTCATATTTTTGATCTAAAACCCGCTTCAATTTTTCGAGATAGGTATCTGCAGCTACTTTTTTGATAAACCAAAAATCGAGATCCGCTGAATACCTTTTGAGCTCAAAACACAGCCTGAGCATAGTGCCGCCGCCAAACACCAAGGGCTCTAAAAGTTTGGAGTTCTTTATCGTTTCTAAAACTTCTATTTCAAAAATTTCATGTTTTTCAAAAAAACTCATAACGCTCTAATGCCATTTTAGTTTTTAAAGGAAACTTTGCAGTCATTTTTTGAAGTTCTTTTAAATTAAACTTACTAACATCTATCGATGAAAGGTCAAAATTGTATCTACCGAGCGACCTCAAATGGATTGCATCTAAAAATGCTTTTTCCGGTGTAGCTATAAAAAAATCTTTTTCTTTTATAAATCCGAAATATAAGTCTGTTTTAATCTTAGAATAGTTATATAAAGTTCTTTCTATTTCGATTTCCTTCGTTCTTTTTACCGCAATTGATTCATAGAAATCTTGTTGTAATTGAGTTGTAATCTGATAATAATCCATTGCAGTCATTAATGATATATAAGATGGGACCTGAATAAGATTTGCCAGTTGAAATTTTCCTGTTCTACCTAATGTATTCCATTTTTCTTTTAGCATATAGGTATTTCTTTTTATTCTTATCAAAAAACCTTGTTTAGCGTATCGATATGCAGAGAGTCTGCCTGATTCTAATGAGATTCCCAGTATTCTTGAAATCTCTTCATATCCGAAATACATTTTATTAATTTTATAGAGTTCAAATCCACGCATCAAATATACCTAATTATCATTTTTGATAATTAAATGTACTTAGCTCGCCGCAGTTTGTCAACACTTTTGGATATATGGTTAATATGCTGAAATAGTCCCGAACAATCGCATAGGCGTCAACTTAAGGATTCCCAAGGAAACTCCCGCGGAGCGGTGTGGGACAAACCACTTTTATTTCGGTATATATTTTAAAATCTCTGTTTTTGGTCTGCCTGATTTATCCGGGTAACATTCTTTTTGCCCTGCAAGCCGACTATCCTTGGCTCAACCATAAATATTCAAGCGCTGAATCTATAAAAAATCGTATTGCCGCTCCTGAAGGATTTAAAAGAGTGGACGTATCTACGAATACTTTTGATTACTGGTTAAGAAATATGCCGTTAAAAAAAGGTAAACCTGTGGTCTATCTTTACGATGGCGCTCTGAAAGATAATCAACAAGCGCAGTATGCCGTAGTTGATATTGATATCGGCAGCAAAAATTTACAGCAATGCGCGGACGCCGTTATCAGGCTTCGAGCCGAGTATTTATTTGCTAATAAAAGATCACCTCTAATCCATTTCAATTTTACCAGCGGGGACAAAGCGGATTTTTCAAAATGGATTAAAGGATATCGACCGAAAGTTAGGGGAAATAAAGTTAAATGGCGACTTACTGCAAATAAAGATTCATCCTATCGGAATTTCAGGAAATACCTAGAAACTGTTTTTATGTACGCCGGTTCTTATTCCCTGCGAAAAGAATTGCAAGAAGTCAAATTGTTAGAAGATATTAAAATCGGCGACGTGTTTATTCGGGGAGGATTTCCGGGACACGCTGTAATCGTCATAGATATGGCGATTAAAATAGAGACGGGTAAAAAATTAATTTTATTAGCGCAGAGTTATATGCCGGCTCAAGATATACATATCTTAAAAAATCCTATAAATCGGGATTCAAATCCCTGGTTTGAAATAAAAGGACGGGATAAGCTTTACACCCCGAAATGGACATTCGAATGGAGCGATTTACGAAGATTTTGGGAGGATAAATAAAAGTATACGGCAAGAAAAAAGATGTAAAATGCAAACACACCCTAACCCCTTTAAATAGGAAATTGCAGAATCCAAGTCCCCCTCTATTTCTTAAAGAGAGGGGGATTTAGGGGGTGAGTTGCAAGAGTTTCATACAAAGATTAAGTACCGGTAAGATTAATGGATAGGATTATAAGAAGCGGGAATAATTTAATTCCTAATTCCTAATTCCCAATTCCCAATTCCTAATTCCCAATCCCCCTCTTACCGCGCTATGTGACAGCGGTCAATCAAGGAATTGTTTATAGCCGAATTTGCGAAAAATCATTTTAATTTCTTATCTATTTACCTATATTAAAACATCATGAGGAATAATTTACATACATTTATCGTTCTGTTTTTTATATTGCTAATTATATTGAATCATTACGCGTTGAGCGGAAAAATTCGTATGCATCTATCTACAGTGTATCATTCCGGATTGTTTTTCCTTCATAAAAAGTCTTATTATATTTTATTGCCGTTAATTCTTTTTGTTTTAACTTTATTTAATTTTAGTAAATATCCATATATTAATGCGCTATACGGCGCGTTTGAATTTGTAGTTTACAGCTTTTGTATCAGCCGGATAGTGATCAGTCAAAATTTACCGCAAATAATGATCTTGTTAATATTATTGTCATGGATCAGCGCTGTTGGCATATTTGTGTTGTCTGTTGTAAAGATTCTTTTTTAGAAGAAAATATTAAATCACGATATTTAGGAATTAATAATAAAGAACATCGTCATTAAGTCATTAAAACACGAAAATATTTTATCCTCCCCATAATTCGGGATCGGGACTAAACAATAAATTGAAATATAATCTTGGAGGTTGTATGCGAGTAGTCAGTTTTATCATTTTTACTTTATTAGCGGTTAATCTTTTTGCTCAGAATGCTAAAGTAAAA
The DNA here is from genome assembly GCA_030622395.1 of Calditrichaceae bacterium. Taxonomy (GTDB): domain Bacteria; phylum Calditrichota; class Calditrichia; order Calditrichales; family Calditrichaceae; genus JAUXGF01. The sequence goes on along the minus strand of JAUXGF010000229.1, from coordinate 2,375 downwards.
TTTATAATCGGTGAGGTTAAGGTTAAACAGACCTCTGATGTGGAAACATGGAATGATTTGACTTTAAGCGGCGAGTTAAAAGAAAAGGACGTCATCCGTACGGGCGCCAAATCTTTATGTGAAATTATCCTGCCGGACGGTTCTGTAACGAAGATATTAGAAAATTCTACGCTGGAACTTTCACACTTTAAAAGGTCGACAACTGATTCAGGAATAGAATTATTCGCAAGTGTAGGCAAGTTCTTTTGCAGTATTAAGAAAATGATGTCTAAATCTTTTAATGTTAAAACTCCTGTTTCGGTGGTGGCTGTCAGGGGAACCGAATTTTTAGTAGTTAGCCAAAGCGGTAAAACCGAAGTATTAGTCAAAAGCGGCAAAATTGATTTCAGCGATCTTAATCAAGTTAATATTGTACAGATTAACGCCGGTCAAAAATCGGCTCTTCGCGCTGGAATGGCGCCTGAATTTCCTGTGCCTTTAACTGAAGAAGACCTTAAAACTCTCGATGAAATTTCCGCTTCACCTGAAAAATCTAAACCGGATACCGATAAGCCGGAAAAAGAGATAAAAGCGGAAATTATCCAGCCTGAACCTTCTCCGCCTTCCGAAACTGAAAAGCCAAAGCCGGATGTGAAAGATGACGGCGGTTTTAGAGCCGGGGTTTCCTTTGGCGCTGTAACTATCGACAATCAAATCTACAATCAAATCGGCATTCGTCCGGAATTCTCGATTGGGAAGTTAGGAGTCTGCCTTGATTTTAGTATTTATATTGATAAAGACGGTAATATCAGAGATGATAATTGGGATTCGTTTAACGATATCTTTGAAAAAATATATTACGTACGCTGGGGACTAAGAGGCGATCCTTTTTATGCAAAAGCAGGCGCAGTCGACAATTATCGCCTTGGCTTTGGTCTGTTAGTGAATCATTATTCCAACACAATCCAATATCCTGATGTTATCCGCACCGGACTGGAATTGGGAATGCAGGGCGAAAAGACCGGTTTTGACGTTATGCTTAATAACTTTAGCGAACTAACGGACGGCGGCGGTTTAATGGCCGGCCGGCTTTCTTATAAAATTTTAGGGGATTTGCAAATTGGCGCCAGCGTGGTCTACGACCGCAATCAATACAAAGCCTTGCCGGATAAAGACGGCGACGGCATTCCCGATTATATTGACGATTTTCCCGATGATTCTGATTTTAATCGTGACACTGACGGCGACGGCGTACCGGATGGGGTTGATCCTGATATTGATGGCGATGGTTATACGGATAATTCTCAAATTGATACGATCGTCAATAATGATCCTGATGGATATATTCAAAAACCGGAACCGTTTAATATTGATAAAGCAAAAGATAAATCACAAATTGCCTTTGCTGTGGACGCTTCTTATCCTTTGATTAATTTTGATTACTTAAAACTGACTGCTTACAGTCAATTTGCGAAGTTCGGCAATAACGGCGGCTGGGGAGTTACGGCGCCCGGCTTTTTAGCCAAGTTTGCTTTTATTGATATGTTCGCCGAATATCGCATTTTTGATAAAAAATTTATCCCCGAATATTTTAATATTACTTATGAACTGGAACGGGCTGTTTTCCGGGCCGACAGCTCCGGGCAAAGCGTTCCTTTCACTAAACGCCAACTGCTCGAATCTATTGACGAGCAGTTAACCGGCTATGTTGTCGGCGCTGATTTTAATCTTTTTGATTTTATGGTCTTTGGCGCTGAGTATCAAAATATGAGTAAAAAGGAAATTGAGTTTAAAACATTTAGGGCGAAGCTGGATTTGAACACTAGCTTTGTGCCGAAGATTAATAAAGCAGGCGCCTATTACTCACAAAACAACGCCGATGATCTTTTTAAAAGAACTGAAGGAACTATTTTAGGCTATCGACTCGAATATGAAATATCCGCAAACGCTTCCCTGCTGTTTGATTTCCGCCAGACCTATCGCGATCTTAATGGCGACGGCGAAATATCCGGTTCTGATGAAATCCTTAAAACTACAAATATTCAAACGGTTATTAGGTTTTAATATAACTAGTGTTTGAACGAAAACTAGCCCAAAATGTCATTTCGAAGCGGATCGTCCCGATAATCGGGATGTAGCGTTATAAATATTGAAGTTAAAGATTTCTCACCCGATAAATCGGGATTCGAAATGACAAAACAGCGCTTTTTCATTCAGGCGCTAATTAACATTTTCTTCACCACGAAATAGAAACGGGCAAATAATCATTCAGACAGGAAACTTATGGCATTAGATAAAAAAGAGATTATCCAATCAATCGAAGCGGTTGTTTTAGATATGGATGGGGTTTTAGTTGATACTGAGCCCATTCACATGGAATCGTTTAGGCTATTTAT
>JAUXGF010000045.1 GCA_030622395.1 Calditrichaceae bacterium | reverse complement strand
TCCAGCCCGGCGGGTAGTATAATTCCGAAATTACGAACAACGCTTGTTTATCGGTATATGTTTCAAAACTCACCTGGTTGGGCGTGAATTTGACAACCTTGCTCCAACTGCTGTCCGGTTGAGAAATTTGCGCAGATAAATCTTCTTCTAAGATAGCAGTTTTTTGTGGATCAAATTTGGGGTTGTTAATAGCATGCAGCCGTTTGTATTCATCTTTTATCACATCGTAACCGCCGACGAAAAATCCCCGCGGCAGTCGTTCTTTAAATAAATAAGTATAAAGGCTGTTGGCTTTATCGCTGTTTACTGGGGTAAGATGTTCATTTTTAATTTTGCCCTGAATAATTATATATTTCACATTTAGAATTTTTAATACATTCCAGTTTACCGGCATATTTCTTTCCCAGCCATGATATAAATTATTTTCAATAAATTCTTCAATGGTATACATTTTTATCGGAGTATATCCGCCAATTGTCTGGTGATAGTAAGCCCAGCGGTTATCTTTGAATATTTCACGACCTGCTGGGAAAATCCGAAAGATTTCTTTGTCGGCTTGCAGGAAGCGGTCGGTGGGAGTTTGTCTAAAATACTGCTTTTCCAGTTTTTTAACATTAATGCAGTCTTTGTGCATGCGCGCCTGAACGCCGGTTAAATCAAAAATGATTAAAACCGCTAAAATCCCGCCTAACAAGTTAAACGATATTTTACGTTTTAGAAAGGCTATAACACTGCCGGATGTTAATAGAACCAATATTAAATAGCGAATCATGTCCTGATTAAAGAATTCTTTTCGAGCATTTTTTATCATATTCATAACCTGTGGGTCGTATTTTTCTCCGGCTTTTGTAAAAGAAAATGTTTGACCGATAAGCAAAAGTAAAATGCCAAATACAAAAAGCGCAGCCATGGTAATTAATACAGGTTTATACTTTACAAATACTTCTCCTTGCTTTAACCCGCAGATATATTTTAATCCATAAGCCGCCAGGATGCTTATCATAAAAGATGTAACCGTTACGCTCATCATAGGGGCGCGGAACTTGTTAAAGTATGGGAAATAATTATAGAGAATACTATAAAAAATCTGAAAGTGCCTGCCGAATGAAAGCAAAATCAGGAAAAATGCAAACAGGGCTATACTAAGAATCATTTTATCTTTTCTATAAGCATACAAACCAATAAAGGCAAGAAACAAAGTTATTATGCCCATATATTCATAACTCTGTGTAAAAGGCATGTGCCCCCAATATCCGGGGATGACCCTGTTGCGCAACTGAGGCGCGGCATTTCCCATATATTTTTCACCGGACATGCCGCCGTAAAATCTGGGCACAAACCAGGTTAAGACTTCAGAGGGATGAGTAGACCACTGCGTGGCATATTCCATTTTGACGCCGTCCGATTTAGAAATTTTATCCCGTGCCGGTGTTTTAGTTTTTAAATTAATTGTTGTTTTCCCTCTCTTGGAATAAGGCAGATATTCCTTGGCTAAAAAGAGAGGCTGCGCCGACATAGTAATACTAATCGTGATTGCCGCTAATAATAGCATTATGGATTTTACAAACAATTTGAATTTTTTATCAAGTAAATCTTTAATAAAAGGATAAATACCAAGCGCAAAAATCATAAGCGCTGTATAAAAAACAATTTGATAGTGTTGAGTACGGATTTGCCATCCAAAAGCTAAAGCAAACAGCGCCACCGAAAGAACGTTGCGTTTATCTAAAAAATATTTAAAAGAAAGAAAGACCCAGGGCAAAATCATTAAAGCTCTAAATTTAGTATAGTGCCCCTCAATATAAAGCGATTTAAAATGCGGCATTAAAATAAATATTACTGCGGCGATAAAGCTGATTAAGGGAGTCATCTTCAGAAAACGAAATAACAGGTAAACGCCGATAAAGGCAAATAGATAGTATAAATAAACATTATTTATAAATCTTCCCAGATAACTGAATAAATTGTCTGCAGAAAAGGCAATAGCATTATGGCGTTGATATGTCGGCATACCTGCAAAAATGTTTGGATTCCAAAGGGCGCGTTGCCCGGTATTTCTTGAGTATTCATTAATTTGGTGCTTTAAGCCGATCGACGAAACAACATCCGCGCCCTGTGGCGATAAACCGTCTATTACAAGCGGTTTTAAAAGGAATAGCAATAAAATAGCGGTAAACCCAAGAAAAATCCAATTTTGATTTTTATAGCTTAAAAAAAATGATTGTTTTGTTTCCTTTTTAGGGATGACGTTTTTTTTATGTTTTTTTATCGGTTTTGCCATAATATCTCCAGTTTATTATTCATATATTTTCAGTATCCACCTTTATCTTATTCAATACGATTGAGTTTAACATCATCTATTAATTTTATTGTTTACAATTAAAAAAAACCTTTGATGAAGTCCACATAGTTTACCCTTCACAGAAATTACCTTAAAAAGTCTACTTAGTGTCTGAACGAAAACACAAATTTTATCATTTCGACCGAAGCGAGAAATCTATAAGCCCTTGATATTTGAGGCAATAGATTTCTCGCTTCGCTTCGAAATGACAGTTTTGGCTAGTTTTCGTTCAGACACTATTTATAATAATTTTTTTTAAAACCTATCTTTTCACCCTTTCTAAAAACTACTCTACGAAAAAAGTTATATATAAATCCTAATCCATAACCAAAAATTTGAGCGGGCATAATTAAGGGTAACAGTAACGCCGGTTTTATTTCGCCGTACATACGTATTGAATCTAACATAGAATAAATAAAAATTAAAACAGCCAATCCCAGACCGGCGAAAAACAACCATTGAAACGGCTGAAAGAATATTGCTGATATAATTACTGCGATAGTAATAATAGTCGCAAAAGCGGGCATGGCATGCAACGGTTCAAGCATAGCATTGTCGATTTTATATAAATTGATTCTGGCGACTCCCCAGTTAAAAACCTGTCTGTAAAATCTGCGCAAATTAGTGCGCCGTTTATGATAAACATAGGCGTTTTCAATAAATACAACCTTTACGCCGCTTTTGATAATGCGGTTGCTGAATTCAATATCCTGCCCATGGCGCAGCGAACCAAAACCACCGATTTTTTGCCAAAGGCTGCGGCTTAAGCCCATATTAAACGAGCGGGGATAAAATTTAGCTAATTTTTTGCCTTTTTTTCCGCGCATACCGCCGGTTGTAATAAATGAAGTCATGGAATAATTGATTGCTTTAAGCAAAGACGGAAAATCATCCCTAAAAGAATCCGGCCCTCCAAAAGCGTCCGCCTGCTTTGCATTAATTGATTGCGCGATATTTTTCAGCCACTGCGGCGGGACTGTAACATCGGAATCGATAAAAATAAAAAAATTACCGTTTGCCTTTTGCATGCCCAGGTTGCGGGCTGCGCCGGGTCCTTGATTGCTCTGCGAATAATACTTTAAGGTATAAGAAACATGCTCTTGCGCCTGCCGGACAAGTTCAGCGGTTGAGTCGGTTGACCCGTCGTCGGCAATGATCAGTTCAAATAAGTCGATAGGATAATCTAACTTTTCAAATGAAGCTAACAACTCGGCAATTTCATCTGCGCGGTTATAAGATGGGATGATAATAGAAAAGTGTACATCTTTTTTATTTACGGTATCGCTTAACAAATTTTCAATCTCTCCAATTCTTCGGACTCCGGCTTAATTTATCTCGTCTTGAATTGAACACTCGAAGGATTCGTCGCGTGTGCTGGTTAGCATCTCGCCAATAAATCCAAGGGTAAATGACTGCACGCCGACAATCACTAATAACACTCCCAAAAAAAGCAAGGGGCGTTGCCCAATGCCGTGTCCCTGAAACCATAAGATTGTGAGATAAAGAGAAATGCTAAATCCTAAAAACATAGACAGCAACCCGACAAAACCAAATAAATGCAAAGGCTTTTGCCCATAGCGGGTTATAAACAGAACGGTTAACAGATCAAAAAAACCGCTCAAAAAGCGACGGAAACCGAATTTTGTTTTGCCGAATTTACGGGCATGGTGTTGAACAATAATTTCACCGACTTTAAAACCCTGCCAATGCGCCAAAACCGGCAGGTAACGGTGCAGCTCGCCATAAACCGGAATGGCTTTAATAACCGCTTTTCTATAAGCTTTAATCCCGCAATTAAAATCATGAATTTTGATGCCGGTTAATATCCTTGTAGCCAAATTGAATAATTTAGAAGGAACTGTTTTTGATATAGGATCATGACGCTTTTTTTTCCATCCTGAAACTAAATCCAAACCGCTTTCCAGTTTTTTGATAAAACCGGGGATTTCCGCCGGATCGTCCTGCAGATCGGCGTCCATTGTTATAACCATTTCACCGTTAGCGCGTTTGAAACCTTCAGATAAAGCGGCGCTTTTACCAAAATTTTTCCGGAAGCGAATAATACGAATTTCAGTATATTGCTTTTTTAATTCCAATAAAATGTCAAATGAACCGTCGCGGCTGCCATCGTCAATAAAAATAATTTCATATTTCTTTTTAAGTAGTTTCAACTGTGAAATGACGCGTTCGGTTAATTCCTTCAGAGAGTCTTTTTCATTATATAATGGTATAACAATAGAAACATCCATAATAAATCCTATTTCGTTAATTTTTCAGTGAAAGATCAATTTGTTCTGCGCTGTCTGAAACCTTTATATTAAACTTGCCTTTTTTAACAGGATTGTTGATTGTTAGTTTAGTAAAAAATATAGCCAAGCCTTGTTTTTCTGCGGGACGGACAAAACTTACAGACATAGGGAAATATACGTCGTTTATTTTTTTAAAATTATCATATTCTTTAAAGAAAAGGAGGTTATCATGGTCAAAATATTCAATTCGTTTAATTAATAAATAAACGGGATCAAACCAAATGTGATAGAGAAATTTACCATTTGCCGCCTCTAAATAATACATATTATCACGCACTTCGAAGCGCTCTTTCTTTAATATGTTAAATTTATCCTGAGCGATAAAAACATCGCGTAGTTGACTAATCTCTAAAGGGAATTGCAGAAAATTTCTGCCTTTAAAATCTGCTTTGGAACCTGTATAAAATTGATTCATAACTTGATTGTAGAAAACAAAACGCTTTTGAGCAACAAATACTTTGCCTACGTTTATACCCAAAGGACCAGCTACAGAAATCAGCAGCGAGTCGATCCCGCTAAGTAAAACATCGGCGCTAAAATTTCCCGAATATTGCGGTGTGTCCAGTGTAATGCGCGCATATCCATCTAAGGTTTGTATGGTATTCTGCCATTTTGCATTATGCTGCAATAATTCCCTGTAAGTAGTATTTTGAATATTATGTATAACCGGTTTTTGAGTAGAACAGCTTAATAAAGCGGTAATCAATAAAAGTGAAATATATCTCATATTATTTTAGTTTTTCCATTTTTAATTTTAATGATTTGTTTGACTTATTCAATTGCAGCGCTTTTTCCCAGTAAGTTTTTGCCTCTGTAAATTTTTCCATGTAAAAATAGACGTCGCCCATGTGCTCTAAAACCGCAGCGGAACTATCACTAATTTCAATTGCTTTTTTAATGTATTCTTCAGCCTGTTCTACTTTTTTTAACTTAAAATAAATCCAGCCGATTGTATCCAGATAGGCGGTATTGTCGGGCTTAGCTTTAACGGCTTTTTTAGCCATTTCCAGAGCCTCCTTTAAACGGATGTTCCGTTCAGCCAGACTGTAACTAAAATTATTCAACAGCAGGGCATTGTCGGGAAAACGCTTTACAGCGGCTTCATAGACACTGTCGCATTGTTTATACATTTCAAGAGTTTCATAAACAAGCGGCAGACTTGTAATAGCGTTAATGTTATAAGGCTCAAGTTCTAAGGCTTTTTTAAACGCTTCAATGGCTTGTTGATATTTTTCCTGCCTTTGTAATGAGACGCCGTAAAACGCCCATATACTTGCGTCTTCGGGAAGTTCCTGCAAAGCGGCTTTATATGTAGCTTCGGTGGATTCCAGGCTGTCCATATCCGTATAGGTGAAACCGGTATATAACCAGCCGAAACGATTTTTTTTATCTTTTTCAATAATTCTTTTAAAATAGGCTAATGCTTGAGGATAGTCTTTTTCATCTAATTTAATTCTGCCCATTAAGTCAAAAGCGCCCCAGGTAGTGTTTTCTTTATCCAAGATGGGTAATAATAACTTTTTTGCTTCCTCATTGTTTTTCAGATAGTATTGCGATTCAGCTATAATAACGCGGGCGCTTAAATTTGTTGAATCCGCATTTAGAAGAGGCGTACATAAAGCGATTACCTTTTGCCATTCTTGATTACGCCTGTAAAGCATAATAAGATGTTCAACAGCGTCTCTATAATTAGATTTGAATTTAAGAGCCTGCTTAAAATTTTGAATAGCTTCTTCATTTAAAGATTGGCGTTCCTTGATTAATCCAATATGGTAAAAAACCATGGCGTTTGTAGAATCGGTTTCCAGAAGTTCATTATAAAAACGAAGCGCTTTATCGTATTTTTGGTGTTTAAAATAAATTTTAGCCATTCTCTCAAGAATCTGGCTGTCTCTTCCGTAAAGATCGATTAATTGCTCATATTGTTCAGCCTTGCCGATTTCATTATTATTTTTTTCATATAAGAATAACAGATAATCGCGCGCCTGTTCATTATATTGATTAATCGTTAATATTTTTTTATAAACGTCTATTGCCTCGTCATCCCGGCGTAACCGGAAATAACTTTCGGCAAGCAGTCCGAGAGTTTCTTCATTTTTTGGATCAAGTAATAACGCTTTATTTAATAAAATGAGCGCGCTTTCAAAATGCCCCAGCTTAATGTAATTTTCAGCAATGCTGTTATAAATAGTCGCTGAAGTAGAATCATGGTGCAAAGCTTGATAAAACTGGACTAACGCTTCATTATGACGCTCTTCTAATTGCAAAAACAGCCCCTTTAAATAAAAGTCCCGCGCCTTAAGAGAAATAGGTTTTTTCGAAGGTTGTTGAGCGGCTATTTTACCGGAAATAGAGCAGCCGCAAACGCTTATAATTATTCCTGATAAGATTAAAATAATGTAGTATGTTTTTTTCATAATAAGCTGTACAATTTATGCTTTCTATGTTGAAATAACAAGATTTTTACTTAATTTTTATATTAAAGTTGCATTTAACTACAGATTATTTTCACTGATTTATAAATTTTAAAAGAGATGGAGTCTTGGATAGTTGAACTGATGAATTGATGAAGAAATGGATAGGTGAAGAATCCCGAATATCAGGATGTTGCAGAGAGGTTAACAAAAGGTATTGCCTGTTTACTTGTATTCCGGCTCGACAATGTTAATTTTATGATTCTTGCGATGCTCCGGCTTTATTTCTTTCCGGCGCTAATTAAAACAAGTTTTATCCTTAACTTTTTTAAAAAACTATTGAAATTTATATATAATTATTTACATTATCTTATATTTATTATAGCTGCGTTTACTTAACAATAATCTTATCAATGTTAATAATTTCCAAAAAATATGTAAAAAGTTAAGCAGGTAATTTGGAGTAAAAAAATGTTCGTTTTACAATTTTTAGCCAAGCTTGTAAAAATATTAAGATCAGCCGCATCACCGCGTCAAATAGCGGGCGGATTTGTTTTGGGTATGATTATCGGATTAACGCCTTTTTTATGCCTGCATAATCTTATCATTTTTATTCTCATTATAATTCTTAATGTTAATATTGCTATGGCTATTTTCAGTTTCGGCGTCTTTAGCGGCGTCGCTTATTTATTTGATCCGCTTTTTCACAATCTTGGGTATCTGTTGCTTGTTGATCTAAGCGGCTTACGCGGATTGTGGACAGCTATGTATAATATACCCGTCATTGCCTTGAGCAGATACAACAACACTGTGGTTATGGGCAGTCTGGCTTTAGCATTAGTTCTAATTTTGCCCATGTATATTTTTACAATAAAATTTGTTGTTGTCTATCGTGAAAAAATTGATTCAAGAATTCAAAAGTTGAAAATCGTTCAAACGCTTAAAGGATCAAAAATTTATTCTATTTATGAAAAAATTAAAAATTTAGGAGAATAAATGTTTCGTTGGAAAGGCGTCATATTTTTAGCCGTTTTAGCAGGGATATTTTTTGTATTAAGCCTTATTTTCACAGACAGATGGTTAGAAAGTAAATTGGAAAATACAGGCAGCTCCATCGTCGGGGCAAAAGTGGAAATTGACGATCTGGATTTGTCATTTAGCGGAATGCATTTAAGCTGGAATCGTTTGCAGGTTACCGATCCTAAAAATACATGGAAAAATATAATTGAAACCAGCAAATGTGAATTTAACATGGAATTCTGGCCGTTGCTTTCTAAAAAAGTGATCATCGAAAATTTCCAAATAAGCGAAGCGCGCGGCAATACCGAGCGTGAAACCGACGGCAAAATCCCAAAGGAAAAGCAGCCCTCAAAACCCGGTTTTATTGGTAAAACCGTCAATAGGCTAACCGACAAAGTTAGTGATTCCGCCTCAATGCAATTTTCCGGTTACACACAAAAAGTCAACGTCGACAGCATCATGCAATTACTTGATATTGGATCTATAAAACGTATTGATTCCCTGCAAAACCATTTAACGCAGCAATATGACGGCTGGCAGAATAAGTTAGCCCAGATGGATTTGCAGAAGGATTTCAAACGTATTGAAGCTGATATAAAATCTATCAATATTAAAAAGATTAAAACTATAGACAAGCTTCAAAAATCTCTTAAAACTACCAATGCGGTAAAAAATTCCATTGATTCATTAACAAAAGCTATTCAAACAACAAAGAAGAATTTACTTACTGATTTAAATAGTTCTAAAAATAGTCTTAAGCAAGTAGACGATTGGATAAACGAGGACTATAAACGAGCCAGATCAATGGCAAAGCTGCCTGATATGTCGGCGCAAAATATTGGACGGATGGTTTTCGGCAGCCAGCTAATTAATCAACTTAATAAATATTTAGGTTATGCTGATAAAGCAAGGGAATACAGCGCAAAATTAAAATCAGATAAACCTGAAAAGGAAAAGCCGCCCCGATTGAAAGGTCAGAATATTTATTTTTACAATAAGAATGCCCGTCCTGATTTTTGGATCAGGCAAATCAAACTTTCCGGTGAAACCACTAATCAAATTAAAATAGAAGGCGTGATTTTAAATATTGTTTCCGACCAGCGAACGATTGGCAAAACAACCGATATTGATATCACGGGAACCCGGAATGACGGCGCCATGCTTGATTTTAACGGGGTGTTTAATTATTTGGAAGAAGAACCATCCGAGAAATTTAATTTAAAATTTGCCGGCTTTTCACTGGCGCATACAAAATTATCAAACTCAAAATTCCTGCCGAATCAAGTTGAAAAGGGAGTGGGCGCGGTTGAATCTTCACTTAATCTTACCGGTGAAAACATTGATGGAAAAATCATATTTGCGGCAAATAAACTTGTTTTTGATTTTGCCGATAAACCGAAAAATAAGTTTGAAAAAATTGTCCAATCAATTATTAAAAAAACAAAAAAAGTTGATTTCGTCGCTAAGATAAAAGGCGGGAAGGACGATCTTAAATTCACTCTTAATTCCAATCTCGATGATATTTTTGCAAGAAATCTTAAATCCGTTCTTAATAAGGAAATTGAGCAGGCTAAACAAAAAATTAAATCTCAAATTGACAAACAGGTTAATAAATACCGGGATCAGTTAAATCAAGTAGTTAAGAAAAATGAAGATCAACTGAAAACCGAATTAAAAAAATATGAACGGATGTTGAATGATAAAATAAAAATGACGGACGCTAAGAAAAAGGAAATTGAAGATCAAATAGATAAAGAAAAATCTGAAGTAGAAAAACAGCTTAAGAAGAAACTAAAAAATTTATTTAAATAAAATAACGCTTTGTCTTTTACATAAAAGTATTTAACTATCAGTATTCATCTGTTTAAGGTTTTATTTTCAGATTGTTATGAAAAGCTGACTTCTCTTTTCAATAAAGAGGTAGGTAGTGAGTTTTCTTTACTTTTTTTGTGAGCCAGCGGAGATTCGAACTCCGGACCAACGGCTTAAAAGGCCGCTGCTCTACCAGCTGAGCTACTGGCTCATGATAAATAAAAGCAAGCATTGAATATAATAATTTAAACTATTCCTGTCAACACAGTTTTATATATGATTTTTGTAGGTTTCTTATTGATTAGTATAATATTGAGGAATAAATAAAAGTGACAAAAAAAAAGAGAGGGTAATAATTCATATTCTTTGTGGGGGGGAAAGGAGGAAAAAAAACCTATAAAAAAAGAAGAGATATGAATTATTTAGCACCCTCTCAACCAACGACCTAACTCATCTTAAAATACTACAAATATGATGCCAATAATTTGCTAAAAATATTTAACACTTTGAATATAAAAGAGTTACAATATTTTACTAAAAATAATATCTTAAATTTAAGCACATATTTGTCGGTATTTTAAACACTTTAGTGTCGGTATTTTAATCAATTATTAAATTTAATTTAAATATCCTGGCATTTTATATAAACTCACCTAGGCTTCTGCCCTCAAC